>RGYP01000026.1 GCA_010031985.1 Gammaproteobacteria bacterium | reverse complement strand
CCGTTGCAGTGGAGTCAGTGGCCGAAGATCGCCCTGCCTCGCTTACCGTTGCGGGGGCAGTGCCGGAATTACGCGCCGAAGCGCACTCACCGGCTTCCCGTTTCACCCACGATGCGACCATCGCAACGCAGGCACCTCAAGAACGGCGGGAAGGCTACGCCCACCCGCGGGTCAGCGTCAATGCAGAGGCGACCGCTTGGCGAAACGATCAGGAGCTGCAGGAGAGCGCCGAGCAACCGGCGCGATGACGCGCCCACTCGGGTCGTCGCGCTGCAAAAGACTCGCATCCGTCTCGCGCCTCGTAGGGATGACGGATGACCTGCAACAAACGCTGCAGCGGCGCGAGATCGCCTTCGGTGGCGGCGTCGATCGCCTGCTGCGCGAGGTAATTGCGCGGCAAGTAGAGCGGATTCGCGGCCTGCATGCGGCGGCGACGCTCGCCGACGTCGAGGCCGCAAGTGGCGCCCCGCTCCTGCCAACGCCGAAACCATCCACGCCAGCGCTCGCGCTGCGCCGCATCGAGCACAGCGCCATCGTAAAGCGCGGCGACGACCGGCCGTGGCAGCGATTCGTCCGTGGCCTCGAGGGCGGCTGCGTCGAGCGTGCGAAAGAAAATCGGCATGTCGGTTTCGACGATCGCGAGCAGCGCGAACAACTCATCGATCAAGGCCTCGTCACCTTCGCGCCCGAGCGCCTCGAGACCGAGCTTCTCCGCGAGCATCGCTCGCCAGGTTTCGGTGTAGGTGCTGCGATAGCGCTCGAGGCCCTCCTGCAGCAATTCTTTATCGCCGATCAACGGCAGCAAGGCCCCGGCGAGGCGCGCGAGATTCCACATGCCGATCTGCGCCTGATTGCCGTACGCATAGCGGCGACCCGAAGCGTCGGTCGTATTCGGGGTCCACGCAGGGTCGTAGCCTTCGAGCCAGCCGTACGGACCGTAATCGAGCGTCACGCCGAGAATCGACATGTTGTCGGTGTTCATCACGCCGTGCACGAACCCGACGCGCATCCAGTGCGCGATCATGACTGCCGTACGTCGACAGATCTCGCCGAACCAGCGCGCGTAGGCGCGCGGTGCACCGCCGCGATGGTCCGGATAATGAGTCGCGATCACGTGGTCCGCCAATCGCCGCAGCAATTCGACCTCTTCGCTCGCCGAGTGGATTTCGAAATTGCCGAAACGAATGAAACTTGGCGCCACGCGACAGACGATCGCGCCGGGCTCGGCTTGCGCGTTGCCGTCGTAGAACATGTCGCGGACCACTTTTTCTCCGCTCGCAACCAAAGACAGCGCACGCGTGGTCGGCACCCCGAGATGATGCATGGCCTCGCTACAAAGAAATTCGCGCAGCGAAGAGCGCAGCACGGCGCGCCCATCGGCGAATCGCGAATAAGGGGTCGGCCCCGCGCCTTTCAGCTGCAGCTCCTGACGCTCGCCGGCGGGCGTGATCAACTCGCCCAAAGTGATCGCACGACCATCGCCGAGCTGTCCTGCCCAATTGCCGAACTGATGACCGCCGTAGCGGGCCGCATACGGGCGCATGCCGGCAGCAAGCGCGTTACCCGCGAGGATCTCCACCGCGGGCCCGGTGACGGCCGGCCTCGCGAGCCCGAGTGTCGCCCCGAGATCGTCCGACCAGGCGAGCAGGCGCGGCGCGGCGACCGGAGTCGGCATCACGAAGGTGTATGCCGCATCGGCGACGGCACGCGGGCGATTGCTGTCGTCGGCATCTCCCGGCAGTGCCGCAACCACGCTGGCTTCGAACTCGACGTGCGCAAGATCACGATTCATTGATCGATTGTGGGTGGCAAGCACCCCCGTCGTCCACCTCGGGCTTGGACGAAGTTGGTTACCATGCGCTGCATGAGCACAGGCGAGCTGCGCATCCAGTCTTTGCACATCCATCCGGTGAAGTCCTGTCGCGCCATCGATCTCGACGTCGCGCGCGTCGGTCCGCGCGGCTTGGAGCACGATCGCGAGTGGATGCTGATCACCGCCGCTGGTCGCTTCGTCACGCAGCGCAGTCACCCGACGCTTGCGCTGCTGCGCGCTACGCCCGATTCGCAAGGCATCACGCTCGATCATCCGCAGGCGGGCGAGCTGCGCATCGAGGCGCCGCAGCCCATGAGTACGCCGCCTGCCGATTGGCGACGCGTGACGGTCTGGAAGCGCGAGATCGAGGCGATCGACGCGGGCGAGCGCGCCGCGCAATTTGCCAGCGCGCTCATTGGCGAGCCCGCACGCATCGTCGCCGGTGGCTCGGATCATTTCGCCGACGGCTATCCGCTCCTCGTCTGTACGCAGGCCTCACTCGACGATCTGAATCGTCGACTGCCCGAAGCGTTGCCGATGAGCCGATTTCGCCCGAACATCGTGCTCGCGGGTGCCGCCGCCTGGCAGGAAGATCACATCCGTGAACTGCGTATCGGCAGCCTGCGGATGAGATTGGTGAAGCCCTGCACGCGTTGCGTCATGACGCGCATCGATCAGCTGACCGGCAAACGGGGTGTCGACCCTTTGCCGGTGCTGCAGCAGTTTCGCTACGACGAAAACCTGCGCGGTGTAACTTTTGGCCAGAACGCGCGCGTGACGAGCGGCGCAGGCAGCCTGCTCCGCGTCGGCGATGCGGTGACGGTCGAGTTGCGGGATTAACCCGCTGCGCTCGAGAGCGGCACGCGCGAGGTCACCTGACCGCGGAAGTCTAGCCAGGTGTGGTTCGTGAAGTCGTACAGCTTGCAGCGCCGCACGCAATCACGGTAGCTCTGCCAGGTCATGCGATAGGCCTGGAACTGGTCACTGAATCTCTCGGTCAGCACGGCCTGAGCGCGCCGCAACGAGTACATCGGAATGCGCGGATTCAGATGGTGCGCGTTGTGCTCCATGATGTTGTGCATCAGCCGATCGATGCCGAACGGAAAACGCACCTGCACGGTCGCGGTGAGATAGGCGCGATAACGCTGCCACTCGTGACGCTTCTGGAACCAGGCGATCGCCGGGTGCGTGTGATGTACGAACACGACGAAACCCATGATGGCGTTCCACAGCGCGAAGGGCACGAAGATGCCAAGCGCCAAGAGCACCCAGACGCTCTGCTCGGTGTCGATGGCGACCGCCACCACGAGCGTGATCCAGAGACCCATCGCCACGGTCACGAGCGCGCTGTCCCAATGATATTTGGCGCGGCTCGCGCCGATCTGCTTGCGAGTCGCGAAGTAGAGCTTCTTCCACCAGAGTTCGAGGAAGTAGTACAGCCCCCAGCCGGCGCCGCTGCGATAAATGCGCTCGAGCACGCGACGATACCGCGGCAAGGCATCGAACTCTTCTTTGGAGAACGGCGCCCAGACCTGATCGCGGCCCTTCAAATTGTTGAAGCCGTGGTGGGCGACGTTGTGACCGACGTCCCAAAGACTGAAGGCCGTCATCGACGGCAGAAACGCGATGCGACCGAAAATATGGTTGAGCACATCACTCTTGAAGAACGAACCGTGACAGGCGTCGTGGCCGATCAGAAAGAGCCGCACGATCGCTGCAGTGATCAGCACCGAACCCAGAAATTTCAGCCAGATTGCGGATTCGACGAGCACCAGCGCTAGACCGCCGGCGAACAGCGCGAGATCGATGGCCAAAGCGATGAAAGGCCGAAGGTAACCGGCGTTCTCGAAGGCGAGCAACAGCGCCTTGCGACTGCCCGGGGTGGCTTCGGTCGGATTTGCGGTATGCGACATCGTCAACCTGTCTGGACGGAGGGGTGGCGCATTGTACCCGGCCGCATAATATTGGGCATGACATTCGTTTCCACCGCCCTACGCGATGAAGCCGCCGACGTTCACGCCCTGTTGCCCGCGCTGACGGCGGAGGAGCGCGCTGCAGCCCTCGCCACGGGATACACGTTGGTTCGTGGCGCTCGGCGGCGCGCCGACGAACGTCCGTATCTCGACGCCTTCTTGCAGGAATTCGGGCTCTCCAACCAGGAGGGTATCGCGCTCATGTGCCTCGCCGAGGCGCTGCTGCGAATTCCCGACGACGAGACCGCCGATCGCCTGATTGCCGAAAAAATCGCGAGCGGTCATTGGGATGCCCATGCGGGTCGCTCGGGCTCGCTGTTCGTCAACGCTTCGACCTGGGGTCTGATGCTCACCGGCAAGCTGGTGGATCTGCCGCGCGACATCACGACCGACGCCGGGAGTTGGCTGCGTGGTCTCAGTCAGCGCGTCACCGAGCCTATCGTGCGCAACGCGCTCCGTCGCGCGATGCAAATCATCGGTGGCGAATTCGTGGTCGGTCGCAGCATTGACGAAGCCCTCGCGCGCTGCGCGGGCGACACCACGCTCGCGCTCTGCTCCTTCGACATGCTCGGCGAAGGCGCACGTACCGATGCCGACGCCGCACGCTATACCGATGCCTACGCGTGCGCCATCGAGGCAATCGGCCGCGCGGTCAAAGATGAGCCGTCGCTGCACGCACGGCATGCGATCTCGATCAAACTCTCTGCGCTCGACCCTCGTTACTCGCTGCTGCAGCGCGAGCGCACGCTGCAGCGACTGCTGCCACGCGCCATCGAGTTGTCGCGGCTCGCGGCAACACACGGGCTCGGCCTGACCATCGATGCCGAAGAACAGGACCGCCTCGAGCTCTCGCTCGAGCTCGTCGAAGCGCTCGCCAAAGATTCGGCAACCCGCGACTGGCCGGGACTCGGCCTTGCGGTGCAGGCCTATGGCCGTCGCGCACCCGCGGTGATCGAGCACCTGACGGCCATGACGAGAGCATTGCGGCGTCCACTCGCCGTGCGGCTCGTCAAGGGTGCCTATTGGGACAGCGAGATCAAGCGCGCCCAGGAGCGAGGACTCGCCGAGTATCCGGTTTACACCCGCAAATCTTCGACCGACCTCGCCTATCTCGCCTGCGCGCGCAAGCTGCTTGCCGCCGCACCGTTGATTTATCCGCAATTCGCCACCCACAACGCACACACCATCGGCGCCATACTCGCGCTGCGCGCCTCAGCGCCCGGGCAGCCAGCGCTCGAGTTCCAGCGACTGCACGGCATGGGGACGCTGCTCTACGACGAGGCGCAGCGGCAGCTCAAAGATTTTCCCCGCGTGCGCGTCTATGCGCCGGTGGGTCCGCACGCCGACCTGCTCGCCTATTTGGTCAGGCGCCTGCTCGAAAACGGCGCCAATACCTCGTTCGTCAACCGTTTCATGGACGAACGAGTCGCCGTCGAGGAGATTGTCGCCGACCCCTCGCCCGAGATCGAACGACGACTGCGCGAAGGCAGCCTGCCGCACCGTGGCATTCCCCTGCCCCGCGACCTGTTCGCCACGGCGCGCCGCAATTCATCAGGGCTGGACTTGGGTCGGCGCGAAATCCTGGACGGCTGGCAGCGTGCCTTGGCGCAGCATTCTTTGGGTGCGGCACCGGTATGTGCCGATACGGCGACGGTCACGACCGCCTTCGCGAGCGCGGCAGAGGCGGCGCGCGAGTGGGGCCGACTACCCGTGGAAACACGTGCCGGCTGTCTCGAACGCGCGGCGGATGGCCTCGAGGCGCAGCGCGAGCGACTGATGTCCCTACTCGTGCTCGAGGCCGGAAAAACTTTGGGCGATGCCCTTGCCGAGGTGCGCGAAGCGGCGGATTTCTGTCGCTACTATGCGGCCGAAGCGCGCAAGTTGCAGGCGGCGGCGCTGCGACTCGCCGGCCCCACGGGCGAGACCAATGAATTGCGGCTCGAAGCGCGTGGCGTCTTCGCCTGCATCAGCCCCTGGAATTTCCCGTTGGCGATATTTTCCGGTCAAGTCGTGGCGGCGCTCGTAACCGGCAACGGCGTCGTCGCCAAACCCGCAGAAACCACTCCGCGAATCGCACTCGCCTGCGCCGAAGTGCTTTACGAAGCTGGCGTACCGCGCGAGTTGTTGCGGGTGCTGCCGATGCTCGGCCGCGAATTCGGCGAGCAGGCCCTCGCAGAGCCGTCACTCGCGGGTGTGGTTTTCACCGGATCGACCGCCACCGCGCGCTGGATCAACCGCCGTCTTGCCGAACGCGAGGGCGCAATTCTGCCGCTGATCGCCGAGACCGGTGGCATCAACGCCATGATCGTCGACTCGACCGCCCTACCCGAGCAAGTCGTCGACGATGCGATCCAGTCGGCATTCGGCAGCGCGGGGCAACGCTGCTCCGCGCTGCGTCTGCTCTGTCTTCAAGAGGACATCGCCGATCGTGTGATCGAAATGCTGAGCGGCGCCATGGATGCGCTCGTGGTCGGCGACCCAGCCGATTTACGCACCGACGTCGGCCCGGTGATTACCGCCGCGGCCGCCGATGGTCTTCGTGCGTATATCAAAGAAATGACGCGACGCGGACGGCTTTTGAAGAGCGGCCCCGCCGCAGCGACAACGTCGGGCATCGAGCCTGCGCGCTTCGTGTCGCCGCAGTTGATCGAGATCGACTCGGTACACGATCTCGAGCGCGAGGCCTTCGGTCCGATTCTGCACGTGCTGCGCCATGCCGCGCGCGACTTGCCGCAAGTGCTGGCGGACCTACGGGCCAACGGCTACGGGCTGACGCTGGGCATACAAACGCGACTCGAGGGCACGCGCGAGCTCGGTTATGCTGAATCGAACGCCGGCAACGTGTACGTGAATCGCAACATGATCGGCGCCGTCGTCGGCGTGCAGCCCTTTGGGGGCAGCGGGCTCTCCGGCACGGGACCGAAAGCGGGCGGCCCGCATTACCTCGCGCGCTTCGTGACCGAGCGCACCCTGACCATCAACACCACGGCGACCGGTGGCAACACCGCGTTGTTGAGCCTCGATTGACGATTGACTCGCCCCGGCGGCTCAGCGCTGCCAGGGCGGCGGGTCGCCCTTGCCGCGCGCCAATTTTTGGGCGGCAGCGACGAACTTGGCGCGAGCGATTCGACCGCTGTCGGCGAGCGCCTGCAAGGCCGCAAGCGCGATGCTCACTCGATCCACCTCGAAGAAATCGCGCAACGCGACCCGAGTGTCGCTGCGGCCGAAGCCGTCGGTCCCCAAGGCCACGTAGCGCCGACCGGGCAGGTAAGCGGCGAGCATCAGGGGTACGGCGCGCACGTAGTCCGAGGCCGCGACGATGGGCGCATCGCCCTCCATGCAGGACTCGAGATGGCTGCGCGCCGCTGTCGAAGACGGCGCAAGCCGGTTGGTGCGCTCGATGGCTGCCGCCTCGCGCGCGAGTTCGCTGAAACTGGTCACGCTCCAGACTTCGCTCGCGACGGCGAACTCGTCCTGCAGGATGACAGCCGCGGCGAGTGCCTCGCGCAGAATCGCCCCCGCCCCGAGCAGACGTACCCGGGGCTGCGATGACGTCGCGGCGGCTTTCGACTTGGGCGGCTCGCCGAAGCTCGCATGGCGATACATGCCGCGGATGACTCCCGCGCGCGCTTCGTCCGGCAGCGAGGGCTGCGCGTAGTTCTCGTTCATGACGGTGAGGTAGTAGAACTCGTCGCAACCCTCTTCGACCATGCGGCGCGCGCCGTAGTCAAAGATGACGGCGAGCTCGCCCGCGAAGGCGGGATCGTAGGCCCGGCAGTTCGGGATGGTTGCCGCCACGAGGTGACTCGAGCCGTCCTGATGCTGCAGCCCCTCGCCACCCAGGGTGGTTCGACCGGCGGTGGCGCCGAGCAGAAAGCCGCGCGCGCGTTGGTCGGCCGCGGCCCAGATGAGATCGCCCACGCGCTGAAAGCCGAAGATCGAGTAATAAATGTAGAGCGGGAGCAAGGTCACGCCGTGGGCACTGTAAGCGGTCGCCGCGGCGACCCACGAGGAGAGTGCACCGGCTTCGGTGATGCCCTCCTCGAGCAGCTGTCCGTCGCGACTCTCGCGATACGAGAGCAAGGAGCCCGCATCCTCGGGTTCGTACAACTGACCGAGTGGCGAATAGATGCCGATCTGTCGAAACAGCGCCGCCATGCCGAAGGTGCGTGCTTCGTCGGCAACGATGGGCACGAGGCGCGGCCCGAGCGCCTTGTCGCGCAGCAAATTACCGATGAGTCGCACCACCGCCATGGTGGTGGACATTTCTTTGCCCCCGGCGGCGAGTGCGAAACTCGCGTAACTGTCGAGCGCAGGCACGGCGACGGGTGGCGAACTCCTGCGGCGCTGCGGCAGTGGACCCCCGAGCGCCTGCCGTCGCTCGCGCAAATAGCGCATCTCGGCGCTGTCTTCGGCGGGCTTGTAGAACCGGAGTGCTGCGACGTCGTCGTCGCTGAGCGGCAGATTGAAGCGGTTGCGAAACTCGAGCAGCGCCTCGACGTCGAGCTTTTTTTCCTGATGCGCGGTCATGCGCGATTCGCCGGCGCGACCCATGCCGTAGCCCTTCTTGGTTTTGGCAAGGATGACCGTCGGTTGTCCGCGATGCGCCGCGGCGGCGGCGAAAGCGGCGTAGAGCTTGCGAAAATCGTGGCCGCCGCGCTTGAGTGCATCGATCTCGGCCAGCGACATGTGCGCGACCAACGCACGCAGCTCCGGATCGAGGGCAAAGAAATGCTCCTGATTGTAGGCACCATCGTTGGCACCCAGCGTCTGGTACTGGCCGTCCACGGTTTTGGAGAAGGCGCGCAGCAGGGCATGGTTGCGATCACGCGCGAACAAGGCATCCCAGTCCGAGCCCCAGAGCACCTTGATCACGTTCCAGCCGGCACCCGTGAAGAGCGCCTCGAGCTCTTGAATGATCTGCCCGTTGCCGCGAACCGGCCCGTCGAGCCGTTGCAAATTGCAGTTGATGATGAACGTGAGATTGTCGAGCCGCTCGCGGGCCGCCAGGGTGAGCGCGCCGATGGATTCGGGTTCGTCCATCTCGCCATCGCCAAAGATTCCCCACACCCTGCGCTCTGCAGTCGGCGCGAGACCACGGTGCTCGAGATAACGCAGGAAGCGCGCCTGATAAATGGCGTTGATGGGCCCGATACCCATGGAGCCCGTCGGGAACTGCCAAAAGTCGGGCATCAGCCAGGGATGCGGGTAGGAGCACAAACCGTTGCCGCCCACCTCCTGACGATAATGCGCGAGCGTCTCTTCGCTCAGACGACCTTCGAGAAATGCCCGCGCGTAGACGCCGGGGGCGGAGTGCGGCTGGAAAAACACGAGGTCGCCGCCACCGGAAGAATTTGGTCCGCGGAAAAAATGCTGCAGCCCGGTCTCGAAGATTTCGGCTGCCGAGGCATAGGTGGCGACGTGTCCACCCAATTCGCCGTAGGCTTTATTGGCACGCACCACCATCGCGAGCGCGTTCCAACGCATGATCGCGGTGAGTCGTTCCTCGAGAGCGACGTCGCCCGGGTGCACGGCCTGATCGCCGAGCGGAATCGTGTTCTGGTACGCCGAGTAGGGCATGACGTGGGCGACCACACCCAACTGCTGCGCCTGCTGCTCGAGTTGCGTGAGCAGAAACAAACCCCGCTCGCGGCCGCCCGTGGCGACTGCAGCCCTCAGCGCCTCGAGCCACTCGGCGGTTTCTTCGGGATCGATGTCGTGCGGCAGATTCATGGACGTGTTGCAGCGAGGCCGAGTCAGCCCTTAGTGCCCGGAGTGAGATCCCGGCTTGCGCACCGTGACCGTGGCTTCGCCCGCCGACGCGCGCGGCATCGAGCCCTTGCCCGGCGCGCCGCCCTTCTGCGCCTCGGGCATCGGACCGGTGTATTCGTAGGCGACCGTACCCGGCGGATGCGTGTACCAGCCCGGATCTCGGTAGTCGCCCGGTCTCTGGTTGCGGCGCACCTTGACCACCGAAAACATGCCGCCCATGCCCACCGCGCCAAAAGGCCCCTCGCCCGTCATCATCGGCACGGTGTTCTCCGGCAAGGGCATGCGCATGGTCGACATCTCGTCCATGCCCCGCTCGCCCATGGCCATGTAGCCCGGAACGAGATCACCGATTTTCTGCGCGAGATCGTCTTGTCGCACGCCGATCATGGTCGGCACGTCGTGACCCATCGCGTTCATGGTGTGATGACTTTTGTGGCAATGGAATGCCCAGTCGCCCTCCTCGTCGGCGAGGAACTCGATTTGGCGCATTTGCCCGACTGCAATGTCGGTCGTGACTTCGTACTGACGCGTACTGCGCGGCGTCGGACCGCCATCGGTGCCCGTGATCAAAAATTCGTGACCATGAAGATGAATCGGGTGGTTGGTCATGGTCAGATTGCCGATGCGGATGCGCACCTTGTCGTTCTTGCGCACCACCAAAGGGTCGATACCCGGGAACACGCGACTGTTCCAACTCCAGATGTTGAAGTCGAGCATGGTCATGATCTTTGGGGTGTAGCTGCCGGGATCGATGTCGTAGGCGTTCAGCAGGAAGCAGAAATCGCGGTCGACCGCGTCGATCAGCGGGTTTTGCTGGCGCGGATGCGTCACCCAGAATCCCATCATGCCCATCGCCATCTGCACCATTTCATCGGCGTGCGGGTGGTACATGAACGTCCCTGGTCGTCGGGCCGTGAATTCGTAGACGTAGGTCTTGCCGGGCGGGATCGCCGGCTGGTTGAGGCCCGTGACCCCGTCCATGCCGTTCGGCAGACGCTGTCCGTGCCAATGAATGGAAGTGACCTCGGGGAGCCGGTTGGTGACGAACATGCGCACCTTGTCACCCTCCACCACCTCGATGGTCGGGCCCGGGCTCTGTCCGTTGTATCCCCAAAGATTTCCCTTGAAGCCCGGCGCGAACTCGCGCACCACGGGCTCGGCGACGAGGTGAAATTCTTTGACGCCATTTTTCATGCGAAACGGCAAGGTCCAGCCGTTGAGCGTGACCACGGGGTTGTAGGGCCTGCCACGCGAGGGCTGTAACGGCGGTCGGGTGACGGCCGTGCTTTCGATCACGGGCTCGGGCAAGGCCGCGAGCGCTGCACGACCCACGGATGCGGCCGCCGCCACACCCGCCATGCCCGCTGCCCGAAAAAATTGACGCCGTGATTTCATGAAGTCGATTCCCTGATCAATGTCCGCCTGCCGCCTCGGCAGGCCTCGCAGCGGCGACGTCGAGCGCCACCGCTCCGGTGGGTCGCCCCGCGAACGCCGACTGCAGCGCCGCCTCGGCGAGCCAGAACTGCTGCTCGGCGTCGATGGCGGCCATCACTGTCGTGATCTGCTCGCGTGCGTCGGCGAGCAACTCGAACACGCCGATGATCATGCCGTTGTAACGCAGCAAGCTCTCCTCGGCGATGGTCTTGCGCAGCGGCACGAGTTCGTCGCGATGGTGACGGGCAACGTCGTAAGCCGCGAGATAGGCCGAATAACTCTCGCGCAGGTGCGAGCCCGCCGCGCGCAGGGTTGCCTCGAGATTGCCGGCCGCAGCCAGCGTTGCACCATCGAGCGCACGACGATCGAGCTCGCCGGCATCGAAGATCGGCAGCCGCACGTCGATCTCGTAGCCGCGCGCTTCAGGATCACGCCGCAAACCCAACTCGATGTCGGTCAGCGTGGTGACTTTGCCGAGCCCGCGGCGTGCGGCAGCGGCACGCCATTGTGCCTCGGCGAGTTTTACGTCGACACGCTCGGCATTCACTCGCGCACCGACGGCCTCTGCGGCGAGCGGCTGCTGCGGAATCTCCGGCAATCGCTCGGGCAGTTGCAGACGCTTGGCATTTTGGTCGTCGAGCCCGAGCGCGCGTACCAACTCCTCGCGAGTGCCACTCGCCTGCTGCCGCGCGAGCACGGCTTGAGTGCGCGCATCCGCCTCGAAGGCCTGCTGGCGCGCTCGCGACATTTTGTTGAAGTTGCCTGCGGCCTCCATGCGCCGTGCAAGTTCGGCACTGGCCGCTGCGCTCTCGAGCACGCTCGCGGCATAGCGCTGACGCTGTTCGGCCGCCACGGCTCGCACCCAGGCTTGTCGAACCCGCGTCACTTCGTCGATGACCGCGATCGCGAGCTCGATCTCTGCTGCCTCGACGGCGGCCGAGGCGACCCGCTGCCGCTGCGGCAGGGTGAGAAGCTCGAGCAAGCCGACACTCAGCAAACGACCGATTTCAATCTCGCTGCCGTGACGAACTCGCTCGTAGTTGAGGGCCGGATTGCCGATGCGTCCGTCTCGGGCCGCACTCGCAATGGCCGCCGATTTGCTGGCGAGCAGCGCCTGCAGTGCCGGGCTGCCGAGCAACGCCACACGAACCGCGGCGTCCTGGGAGAGCGGCGCCGCCAGCAAGGCATCGAGCCCCTCACGCCGAGTACGCAGCATCTCGGCGTCGCTCTCCAGTGCGAGATTCTCGGCGGTGAAGCCCGCGAGCTGTCGGTTGACCTTGCGCACGCTCGCGGTGCTGCCGGACGTCGCACAACCTGCGAAGAGCCCGCCGAAAACCAGGGCGGTGAGGGTGATCAGCAGTGGGTTG
>RGYP01000250.1 GCA_010031985.1 Gammaproteobacteria bacterium | reverse complement strand
AAGCCCGCGGCCTTTTGTTTCTCGCGCATGTAGCCGATCAACGTCTGGAAGACGCTCCAGCCCTTCGGATGCCAGAACACCGCACCGGGGGCCTCTTCCTGCATGTGAAACAGATCGAGCTCGCGGCCGATCTTGCGGTGATCGCGTTTCTCGGCCTCTTCGAGACGGGTCAGGTAATCTTTGAGGTCCTTGTCGTTGGTCCACGCCGTACCGTAGATGCGCTGCAGCATCTCGTTGCGCGAGTCGCCGCGCCAATAGGCACCGGCTACCTTCATCAGCTTGAATACTTTGAGCTTGCCGGTCGTGGGCACGTGCGGGCCGCGGCAAAGATCGACCCACTCGCCCTGGCCGTAGAGACTGATCGCCTCGTTCGAGGGGATGCTGGCGATGATCTCGGCTTTGTAGTGCTCACCGAGGCCCTTGAAAAACGACACGGCGTCGTCACGCGGCATTTCGCGGCGCGACACCGCGAGATTGGCCTCGGCGAGTTCGCGCATCTTGGCTTCGATGGCGACCAAATCTTCGGGCGTGAACGGCCGCTTGTAGGCGAAGTCGTAATAGAAGCCGTCTTCGATCACGGGCCCGATGGTCACCTGCGCATCCGGAAATAGCGCCTGCACGGCCTGCGCCAGCAAGTGCGCGGTCGAGTGCCGGATGACCTCGAGCGCATCGGGGTGCTTGTCGGTGACGATTTCGAGGCGCGTGTCGGTGGCGATCGCAAAGGAGGTGTCGACGAGCTTGCCGGCCACCTTGCCGGCGAGCGCCGCCTTCGCAAGACCGCTACCGATGTTGGCGGCGACCTCGGCCACGGTGACCGATTTGTCGAAAGTCCTCTGACTGCCATCAGGCAGCGTAATCACCGGCATCGATGCCACACTCCGTCCGCGCGGGGCGAGCTCGCCAGGGTGGCGGGGGCTCGGCCCATGGCAAAAGGGGCGCTTCCGCGATGCGAAAACGCCCCCCGCCGGGTTGGTAGGCGCGAGTGGGATCGAACCACCGACCACCACCATGTCAAGGTGGTGCTCTACCACTGAGCTACGCGCCTGCAGAAAGGCCGCGAACGATACCCTAGGCCCCGACCAGCGGCAACCGCCGGTGCCGTTCGCCCGTGAGCACGGCGAGCGCGCTTGCCACGGCCGGCGCCACGGGGGGCAACGCAGGCTCACCGACGCCGCCGGGCGGCAGCGTACTCGGTACGATCCAGGTGTCGATGACGGGGGTCTCACCGAGTCGCAGCACCGGGTAGCTGTCGAAGTTGCCCTGCACCACTTGGCCCTCTTTGATGGCGATGCGACCGTAGAGCGCCGCCGAGAGACCAAAAATGACCGAACTTTCGACTTGTTGACGGATGAGATTGGGGTTGATGGCCGTACCACAGTCGATCGCCACCACGACCCGATGCACCCTCGGCTCGCCGGCCTCGCCCTGCGACACCTCGGCCACCGCTGCCACGAGGCTGCCGAACGACTCGTGCAGCGCGATGCCGCGCGCCACCGGCTTGCCGTCGCGGGCCACGCCCGGCGGCTGCTTCCAGTCGCTCTTGCTGGCGGCGAGTTCGAGCACCGCGCGATGTCGCGGCTGGCCGCGCAAATGCCGCAGTCGGAACTCGAGCGGGTCGATGCGCGCGGTGGCCGCGGTCTCGTCGATGAAGGATTCCTGGAAGAACGCGTGCTGCGAGTGACCCACCGAGCGCCAAAAACCGAGCGGCACCGGCAACTCGACGTGAGCGTGCTGCACCCGATGATTGGCGATCTCGTAGCCCTGATCGACAGCGCCCTCGACGTCGGCCTTGCTGGGGTTGCCCGGCAGTCCGAGCTGCCGCGGCACCGCCTGCGCGATGACTGAGGGGCTCGCGCTGTGTGCATTGAGCGCGACCAAGAGCCCGGGGCCGAGCTCCAGCACGCCCGTGTACCGCGCACGCACTGCGGGTCGGTAAAAATCGTGACGCATGTCGTCTTCGCGCCGCCACAGCGCCTGCACCAGACGACCGGGGACGGCACGGGCGACCGCCGCCGCGAGGCTGACGAAATCGGCATCAAGTCGGCGGCCGAAGGCACCGCCCATCAGCATCGCGTTGAGCGTGACCTGTTCGGGCTCGAGCCCGAGTGCGAGCGCGGCGGCCTTGCGTGCCACGTCCGGGATCTGCACACCGGCCCACACGGTCGCGCGATCCTTGTCGAATTTGACCGCGCAACAAAGCGGCTCCATGGCCGCATGGGCGAGGAATGGCACCTCGTAATCTGCCCGCAACACCGTACCGGCATTTCCGATGACGGCGTCGACCTCGCCGACATCGTGATACGTCGCGACTGGCGCATCGTCGCGCAGACCCGCGAGCAACTTGTCATCAAGGTCCTGTTGCTCGAACGGGCCGGCAGCACCTGCCACCCATTGCGCATTGAGTGCTCCCACGGCGCGCTGTGCCCGCCACCGCTGCTCGGCCAGCACGGCGACGGCCGCAGGCGCGCCACCCCCGGCGGCGATCTTCAAGACCTCGACGACGCCGGGGACCGCGCGGGCCGCGTCCTCGTCGTAGACCTCGACCTCGCCGTCAAAGAAAGGCGACATCGAAAATTCGGCGTACAACATCCCGGGTTCGTGGATGTCTGCGGCGAAGAGCGCGCGACCCGTCACTTTGTCCCGCGACTCGAGGCGCTTCGCCGGCGTGCCGATGAGCGTCCACGCTTCGGGTTTCTTGAGCGTGTATTCGTGGACGGGCTCGAGCAGCTCCGGACCGAGGGCGACGATGTCACCGTAGTCGATGACCTTGCCGCTCGTGTGCACGATCTGCGCGGCGCGCGCGACGCATTCTTCGAGCGGAACGTTCCAGTGACGTGCCGCCGCCGAGCGCAGCGTCTCGCGGGCCATCGCCCCAGCCTCGCGCAGCACGACGAAAAGATCGGCGATGCTGCTCGAGCCGCCGGTGACCATGAAGCCGAATTCGCGCGCGAACTTGGCCATGAAATGCTGCGTCGCGCGCTCCACGAAGTTCGGTTGCGCGGGCTGCGTTGCGGCAGACCCGGCGACCGCGGCGATGTTGCTGTACACCCGAGCGATCGGCGCGGGCTCGATGCGAACGTCGGCGAGCGAACATGCCAGCTCCTCGGCGAGCAGCATCGCAAGGCCGGTGTGGGTACCCTGCCCCATCTCGGCGCGCGGCATGAAGAGCGTGATCGATTTGTCGGGATTGATGCTGACCCAGGCGTTGGGAGCGAACCCCGAAGCGCGATCGAGTGCATCGGCACCCCCCGTCAAGCGCTGTCGAACAGGCATCGAACCCACGCCCACGGCGAGCGCGCCGATCGTACCCAGACCCATCCAGAGCACGGTTCTGCGCTTCATCCTGCCCTCACCTCCGGCAAGCCGAGGCCCGCCCGCTTGAGTTTTTCGATTTCGTCACGCAGACGCGCGGCCTCCTCG
>RGYP01000249.1 GCA_010031985.1 Gammaproteobacteria bacterium | reverse complement strand
TCAAGGACGCGTTCACCGAAGTGGCCGTGCCGCTGCTCGCTGACATGCCATTTGTGAAGTCGCTGTCGGTCACACTCGGTTACCGCGTCACCGAGAATAGCCGCTCGGGTTCGGACGACACGTACAAGGCCACGTTCGACTGGACGGCCAATGACGTGCTGCGTTTCCGTGCCGGTTATCAGCATGCCGTACGCAGCCCGAACATCTCGGAGCTGTTCTCGCCACAGCTGAACAACTTCCCGACCTTTACCAACCAGGACCCCTGCAACACCACCGGCACGATCGCGGCGACCTACCGCAACGGTGCGAACGGTGCGCAGGTGCGCGCGCTGTGTGCCGCCCAGTCGGCGGTTGCGGGTGGCGCCACGTACGTGCAGCCAGCCGGTCAGGCTAACGGCATCGTTGGCGGTAACCCGGATCTCACCCCGGAAATCGCCGACTCGTTCACCTTGGGCTTCGTGCTCAACCAGCCGATCGAGTCGCTGCCGCGCTCCTACCTGTCGGTCGACTACTGGTCGATCGAGCTCGAGGAGGTCATCGCGTCGGTGGGTGCATCGACGATCGTGCAGCGTTGCTTCAACCGCGACAATGCCAACCCGACCTTCGATCCGAACAACTCGTGGTGCAAACTCTTCGAGCGTAGCCAGACGAACGGTGGTGTCGAGCGTTTGAAGCAGCTCTCGCAGAACCAGGCCTTCAACAATCTGAGCGGTGCTGATCTCGCGGCAGGCGTGGGCTTTGATCTTGGCGAATCGGCGGGCGCGCTCGACTTCAACCTCGTCGCGACTTGGATCGAGAAGAACGAGACCCAGACTACGGCGGTCGATCCGGTCTACAACTACGTCGGCACGATCGGCAGCGGCACCGGGTCGTCCGTTCCCGAGTGGAAGCTGAATCTTGATACGGCCTACACCCGCGGCCCGCTCAAGTTGCAGTTGTCGGCGCGTTACATCGACGCAATGGTCAACGCTGCCACCGTCACCGGTGGTTCGCCGATCACCAACACCGGCGTACCGGCCACCTGGTACTACGACTTGATCGGTCGTTACGAGATCACGGGCAATCTGACGATTCGTGCAGGCGTCAACAACCTGTCGGATCAGCAGCCACGCCTCTATTCGCCGAACGTGCAGGCCAACACTGATCCTTCGCTGTACGACGTGCTCGGACGTCGTTACTACGTGGGTGTCGATTACCGCCTGTAATCCTTCGGTCGATCATCGATCGCGAGTGCGCCGCCTTCGGGCGGCGCACTTGTTTGGGCGACTGTTTTCTTTGGTAGATCGTTTCTGCGGGCGTGCTTGGCTTTACACGGGGTGGGCATCGAAGGCGACGGTGAGTCTCGCGACGGTGTCGGTGAACGGTACCGTGCCGTGCCAGAGATACGAGGGGAAGAGCACCAGACGACCGACTTTGGGCCTGATCATCAGGCGCGGCTTGAGGTGGCTGAGTCGCAGCGTTTCATCCGGCTGCCCGAACTGCAGGCAACCAGTGCCATTTGTCGAGTCGCTAGTCACCGAAGGCGGGAGCTGCACATAGAACGTCGAGCTCAACCATCCTTCCTGATGGAAGTGATTGACGTGCTGACCGCCCGAGTAGAGTTTGGCGGACCATGAACCTGCGAAACGAGTGCGCCCTGAGTTGCGCGTCAGGAAGGGGTGATGCTCATCGCGTGGCAGCGTTGCGAGTGTGGAGACGATCGTTTCCTGCAGGGCAGAACGCAGTTTTGCGATCACCGGTTCGGTGCGGCCGAGCAGATTGCCTGAGGTTTGCGAACCCAGCCGCAGACTCTGCCGCAGCGGTGCTCTGTGTGCTCGATGCAGCCCGAGCAGGACTTCGCGTAATTCCTCGATCCAGTCGTCGACGTCAAGATCTGCGCTGCATACCAGCCCCTCGTAATGACAGAGCCATTGCTCGCGGGGGTCGTCCAGCAGTCGCCAAGCCGTACTGAGCGATGCGAGCAAGGCCTGATCGTAGCCCGCCCAGGCAAGCGTTTCCTCCGCGGCCTGTGCGGCGAGCTCCGGTCGTCTTGCCGCAAGCAGCACTCTGACCTGTGAGCGACGCCATGTGACGTTCCGTCGCCATGTGGCCGGTGCGTCCGCGAGAGCCTCGAGCGCGCCGACAGGATCGGCTGATTGCCAATGCGCCTCGGCGGCGAGCGCCGCGAGCTCCGCCGAGTCGGCTTGGCGACGCAGCGTCTCGATATGCACTAGGGCTTCTTGCGGGCGCTGTGCGGCGAGCAGCAATTCTGCGACGTTACGGCGCAATCGCGAGTCGGCGGGATTGCCGAGGACCGAATTCTGCAGGACCTCTATTGCGGATGCCGCTTCCGCCGAATGTTCCCACAGCATCTCTGCGAGCAGCAGATGTCCCGGCGCATATGCGGGATGTCGATCGCAGAGTTCGCGCGCCAAGGCAATCGCTGTATCCACGTCGCCCGCATCGAGCAGGGCACTCGCTTTCGCATCCAGCAACTCGGGGCTCCGCATGCCGAAATTCTCGGCGACCTGGTAATGCTCGAGCGCGGTGTGAGAATGTCCCAGGAGTCTCTCGGCAACGCCTAGCGCCAGTCGGGTCGGCGGGTTGTTCGGATCGAGTGACACGGCGATGCGCAGACTCGCCGCCGCGGCTTCGGTATCTCCCAAGGCCCGTTGTGCGGAACCGAGCGCATGCCACGCGGCCGGCCATCGCGAGGCGGCTTCGGTGGCGCGCACGGCCGCATCCCGGGCGGCTTGCGGATCGTCCGCGCGCATCAGAGCAACGCTGTAGTTGATCCAGGTTTCGACGTTTACCGAATCGGTCTGCGTGGCTCGCCGATATTTTTCCAGTGCCGCGCCAAGCTCACCCAGTGCGACCAACAAATTGGCATGATTGGTCAGCAGTTGCGCATCGTTGGGATCGAGTTGCTCCGCGGCGGCGAACGCCTGTCGTGCCGCGCCGAGTTCGCCGGTAGCTTTGAGAGTCAGTGCGAGTAGGTGCCGCACTTTGCCGACAGCCGGCAATTCGATGGCGAGGCTGCGCGTAGCCTGTAGCGCCTCTCTCGCTTTGCCCTGTGCGAGCAGCGTCGCGGCGTCGTTCAAGCGTCGCACCTGCGATGGCGTCGGCAAACTGGACGGAGAGGCCATCATGGTTTTTTGGCCTTCACCGGCTCAACTTTGAGGATTCGCGGGATCCCTTCGACCTCCATGCGATAGCCGCCGAAAACTCCAGCGGTGATCGTGCCGCGGTAGGTTCGGCCGTTTTTCAGACGCTGCTGAAGGGGTGTCGGTACCACCTCGCGCCAGAGCGTGCCAGCCGCAGTGGTGAATCGACCGCGCCCCGTGGAATCGTAAATCGCCGCGACGATCTCGACCGTGACAGCGGATGAACTCGCGATGGCGGGCACACTCGCGACGGTAGCCGAGGCACTATTCGAGGCTG
>RGYP01000248.1 GCA_010031985.1 Gammaproteobacteria bacterium | reverse complement strand
GCGCCGCCTTGCGGGCAGCGACTGGGCGCGCGGGTTTCTTGCCAGAAGTAGCCTTGGTTTTCTTGCTCATGGGGTGTTTGTCGGGCGTTGCCCGTGCCGGGGGAAGCGAACCGGAAAGTATACGCGAAAACGCCGTTTCTGGCCAGCGTCAAGCCGTCTCCAACGGGTAGCCAAACGAGCGGCCAGCGGCCGCGCCTTTCAGCGGCGTGCGGGGCCGGTCGGACCGACCGTTCGACTCGTCATCAGCTGTTGCAGTTCCGCCCGTTCCTCGGGCGATAACCCTGCCGACTTTTCGCGTTCGAGCAGGGCGTCGAATCGCCGCCGCCGCTGTTCGTCGCTCATTCGCGAGAGGGCGTTGCGAAGTTCCTGCAGCGCGGCTTCGTCGCCTGGGATCAGCGACTCTGCTGCCGCCAGACGTGCGAATCGCTCGGCCTCGGGCCGCTCGCGCCAGCGTTCGAGTAGTTGTCCCGTGCTCGCGCAGGGTTGTTCGCGGAGATCTGCGATCAGCGAGCGGAGAATGTCGGCGCCAGGTTCATCGAGCCCCGTGAGTGTGGCGAGGTCGGAATCTTGCAGCCGAGTCGCAACCTTCGGATGGTGCACGAGAGCCAGCACGGCTTGTCGCATGAGCCCGCCGCGACCCGCCGTCACCGACGATTTGCTGCCGCTGGTGCTACTGCGACCATCCGCGTTTTGCATGCGCGCCGAGCTTTGCGTGCGCGGCGCGCGACTCGGGTCCGTCGCCGTATTCGCCCAAAGATCGCGGAGGCGCGACGCGGGCAGGCGGATGGCCTCGGCAAGACGCTCGACCAGAAGTTCCCGGTAGACGCCCTCGGGGATCTTGCCGACGAGTGGCCTTGCGAGTTCCGCGAAGCGTGCGCGGCCGTCGGCGTGCGCCAAATCGACCTGCGTGGCGAGTTCCTGTACCAGATATTCCGAGAGCGGCAGCGCGCTATCGAGCCGCGACTCGAACGCCTCGCGACCCTCTTCGCCGACCAAGGTGTCCGGGTCGTGACCATCGGGCAGGAACAAAAATTTGAGCTGTCGACCTTCGCGGATCTCGGCCAAAGAATTGTTGAGCGCGCGCCAAGCCGCGGCGCGTCCGGCACGATCGCCATCGAAAGCAAAAACCACTTCGCTCACCAGTCGAAAGGCGCGCTTCAAATGCTCGGGTGTGGTGGCCGTGCCGAGCGTGGCGACGGCGTAGGCAATGCCGGCTTGATGCAGGCGCACCACATCCATGTAGCCCTCGACCACCATCAGCCGGCGTAGCGGTGCGCGGCTTTGCCGCACTTCGTAGAGCCCGTACAACTCGCGACCCTTGTGGAACAGCGTGGTTTCGGGGGAGTTGAGGTACTTGGGCTCGCCCTGGTCGATGATGCGGCCGCCAAAGGCGATCACCCGCCCGCGCGCATCGCGGATCGGGAACATCACGCGATCGCGGAAACGGTCGTAATAGCGATCGCCCTCGCGTCCGGCGCTACCTTCACGCTCGATCACAAGACCACAGGCCAGGAGGGCCTCGCGCTTTTTTGAATCATTAGCGAAACGATTAAGGACTTCATTCCATGAATTGGCTGAATATCCGATACCAAACTTCTGAATTGTTTCGGGGGTCAGGCCGCGCTCGGACAGGTAGCGCGAGGCGCGGGAGTCGGCTTTCAGTTTACCCGCCCAGTACTTGGCAACTTCCCCCATGAGCTCGGCGAGATCGCCCTCGTCGCGACTGCGACCATCGTCAGCGCGGGCCTCACGAGGCACCTCGACGCCTGCGCGCGAGGCCAGCTCTTCGACGGCTTCCGGAAAGCTCAGGCGGTCGTAGTTGATCAGGAAGCCGAGCGAGGTGCCGTGCGCCCCGCAGCCGAAGCAGTGATAGAACTGCTTGTCGGGACTGACCCAGAAAGATGGCGTTTTTTCGTCGTGAAACGGGCAGCATGCGCGGAACTCGCGCCCGGCTTTCTTCAGCGGCACGCGCGCACCGATGAGTTCGACGATGTCGGTTCGACCGACTAGATCGTCGATGAAATTTTGGGGAATGCGCCCGGTGTTGCGCCCGCTCATGGGCGACAAGGATACGGGGTTGAATCAGCCGCCGCCGAGCTTCGCCTTGATGAGGGCGCTCACGGCGCCCATGTCGGCCCGGCCTGCCGCGCGAGTTTTGACGAGCCCCATCACTTTGCCCATGTCCTTGATGTTGGCGGCGCCCGTTTCGGCGACCGCGGCGACGATCAGGGCTTCGAGCTCGGCGGGCGAAAGCTGCTGCGGTAAATAGGCCTGCAGCTGCTTGATCTCGGCGGCTTCTTTTTCGGCGAGGTCCGTACGACCACCAGCTTCGAACTGGGTGATGGCCTCTTTGCGCTGCTTGACCATTTTTTCGATGGCCGCAAGCACCTGCACGTCGTCGAGCGTGATGCGCTCGTCGACTTCGCGCTGCTTGATCGCTGCCTGCAACATGCGAATGGTCGCGAGACGCTCCTTGTCACCGGAGCGCATCGCGTCCTTCATGTCTTGAGTGATGCGCTCTTTGAGCGACATCGCGTGCCCCTGCGGATCTACGGGCTGAATCAGCGCGCGCGGGGCGCGCCGATCCGCGGCGAAGAGCGCTTCTGGTGCCGCTTCACGGCGGCCGCCTTCTTGCGCTTACGCTCTTGCGTCGGCTTTTCGTAGAATTCGCGGCGGCGCAGCTCGGTGAGCACACCGGCTTTCTCGCAGGCGCGCTTGAAGCGACGCAGGGCAGCGTCGAAATACTCATTTTCACGAACACGAACGCTCGGCATCGAAACCTCAACCCCTTGATTAGTAAGGAATTCCTATCGCGCCCTGCGGTAACAGGGGCGGGGATTCTAATGAGCCTCCGGGCAAAAGGCAAAATTCCGAGTCATCCATGCGTATCTTGGCGATCGAATCTTCCTGCGACGAGTCTGCGGCTGCGGTTTACGAAACCGGCCGCGGATTGCTCGCGCACGAGGTGTTCTCTCAAATCGATTTGCATCAGGTTTTCGGTGGCGTGGTGCCCGAACTCGCCTCGCGCGATCACGTGCAACGCTTGCTGCCGATCGTCGAGCGCGTGTTGGCGCGGGCGGGGAGTGGCGATTCGGCATCAAAAATCGACGGCATCGCCTACACCGCAGGGCCTGGCCTCATCGGAGCACTGCTCACCGGTGCTGCGCTTGCACGATCGCTCGCACACGCTTGGGGTGTGCCCGCAATCGGGGTGCACCATCTCGAGGGGCACCTGCTCGCGCCCCTGCTCGAGCCCGATCCGCCGCCGTATCCGCATGTCGCGCTGCTGGTCTCGGGCGGACACACCATGCTCATCGAATGCGCGGGGATCGGTCGCTACACGCTGCTCGGTGAAACGAGGGACGACGCCGCGGGTGAAGCCTTCGACAAGAGCGCGAAGTTGCTGGGCTTGCCTTATCCG
>RGYP01000247.1 GCA_010031985.1 Gammaproteobacteria bacterium | reverse complement strand
GACGGCCGAGACGCCGCACGCCACGGTGACGGCACCAGCCACCAGCGTCGCGCCCCCGTCGAGTCACGCAGCGCACCCATCCGAGGGCGAACATCGGCGCTCCGTGCCCGTCGCGCACGACGGCAACAGAACGAGAATCACGAATCGCGTAGTGACCATGCTGTTTTCGGACGTGGTCGGTTCCACCAAACTCAAACAGCAATATGGCGATGCACAGTCGATGCAAGTGCTCAACAAGCACCATGCTCTCGTGCGCTCACTGCTGCAGAGCACCACCACCGGCGAAGAAGTGTCGACTCAAGGCGACTCTTTTTTCATCGCCTTCGCCGTGCCATCGGAAGCGGTGGTGTTCGCCCTGCGCTGGCAATCGGCCGTCCGCGACTTCGCTCAGGAGGAAGGCGTCAGCCTGCAAGATCGCATCGGCATCCACGTCGGCGAGGTCTATGCGGACAACGCCAAGGTCGCCGGCAAGGAATTCGACTTCAATGGCATTCAGGTCGACACCGCCTCGCGCATCATGTCGCTCGGCCAAGGCAACCAGATTCTGCTGTCACACTTCGCGTATCACAACGCGCGGCAAATGCTCGAGGGCTTCGAGTTCGACGGTCTCGACGAACTCGCCTGGCGCGCCCACGGTCTCTACGATGTGAAAGGCGTCGATCACCCGATTGAAATCTTCGAGGTCGGCGAGGCCAGACGTGGGCATCTCAAGGCGCCGCCAGACAGCGAAAAAGCGAAACGCCATTCGAAGTGATCATGAACGATCGACCGCCCAAGGTGCTCGACGACGCGCTGATCAACACGCTCGGCAAGGTACCGCTGTTCGCGGGTTTGTCGCGCCTGCAATTGATCTGGTTGCTGAGCGCAACCTCGCGGGTCACGGTCGGCGCGAACCAACTTTATTTTGACGAAGGTGACGCGGCAGACGGCCTGTACGTCTTCATCGGTGGCGAAGCTGTGGTCGAGAAACGCAGTGGCGACGACTGGCAGCTCTTGTCGGCCGTGAAACCGGGTCAAACCTTCGGCGAAATGGCGATCGTCGATCAGTTGCCGCGATCCGCCCGGGTCCGCGCCGTGACGAACTGCCTCGCGCTCAATCTGAAGGCGAGCCGACTCGAGAGCTCGCCGGAAGTGGCGGCGGTCATCTACCGCAACATCGCAGCCATGCAAACGATGCGTCTACGCGCCGCCAACGAGGCACTCAGCTCGCGACCGCGGTGATCAGGGCATGCCGCGGTCCGGACTGATCCACGTGGCGGGACGTCCACGGCTGCGAGAGGCCGCCAACGGAAACCCGACGACCGTCGTGGCGACCTGTACCAGCCAAAAAATGAGCGGGTAAAACAACAACCATCCGGCGAGGCGCTCCATTCCCGCGTCGTAACGACGATCGATGAATAAAGCGATGGTCATTTGCAGTACGCAACAACCGAAGAGCACGACCGCGGACGTCGGCAAAGACCAGGCGAGCCAACTCGGCAACTGCACCGCGAAATGACTGGCGACGACGGTGTCGACGAAAGTCCAAAGACTCCCGAGTAGCGCGATGACGATCAGGTAGCTCCAGCACACGCTGAGCAGCATCTCTGCCACCAAAAATTTCAAGCCGATGGGCGCCGGGTTCCAGATGACGTCGATGTTGCGCGCAAGAACCTGCGCTCCGCCCATCGCCCAACGCAGACGCTGTCGCCACAGGCCTCGGAGGGTTTCGGGCGTCAGGATCCACACCAGCGCGCGAGGCTCAAAGCAGGTCCGCCATCCGGCCCGTTGCAGTTTCCAAGTGATATCCATGTCTTCGGTCAGGGCATCACGCGTCCAGTAATCGACCTCGTGCACCGCGCGTTTGCGAAAGCCGGCAATCACCCCCGACAGCGTGAACAATTGCCCGACCAACATCTGCGTGCGCTTGATCAAGCCGATCATCGCGGAGAACTCGCCCACCTGGATTTTTCCGAGCACCGAGCGCCGATTACCGATGCGCGGATTCCCGGTCACGCCGCCGACCGCGGGGTTATCACGCAGGACGGCTGCAATCCACGCCGGAGCATGCCGATCGAGCATGGCGTCACCGTCGATGCACAGCAAAAACTCGTGGCTCGCGGCCCGCGCGCCCGCCTGCAACGCAGCCGCTTTACCCTGATTCGATCCGAGCGAGATGACGCGCAGACGATCATGCCTGAGGGCCAACGCCGCCAGGATACCGAGCGTGGCATCGGTGCTGCCGTCATCGACCGCGATCACCTCGAACTCGTGACTTGAAATTTGCAATGCGCGCTCGATGGTCTCGGCGATCTGTCGCTCCTCGTTGAAGCACGGAACGATGATCGTGACCGGAATGGTCAAGGCATCGACCGAGGGCTCGCGAAAATTCAGCGCACGAACTTCCCAAAACGTGAAGCGGATCAGACCCCCCAGCGTCCAGACGATCGACATGACCAGTGGAAACAAAAACAGAAAAAGATCGAAAGGGTGGCTCATGGCGCGGGCAGTTCGGGGTCTGAGGACATTTTCGAGAACACTTCCCGCATCCGCGCCGGTTCGGGATGAGACTGGAACATCATGTCCGGGTAGTACGCGACGTGACGTACGCCCTCGTCGTAGAGCATCTCGATGTCGCGAGCGATTTCTTCGGTCGGAATCAGCGCCTGCTGGTGCCGCCAATCGACGGTCTGCAACTCGAAGATCACCTTGCGTCGGCTGTCGGGGAACCGCTCGAGGCTTTTCAGCAGGGCGCGCTGAAACTCCAGCGGGTCCTTGGCGTTTTCCATGTAGGGCATCGCCATGATCGCCGTGAAGTCGTAATTGCGCAGCGAGTTCTCGAGCGATTGCGAATACCAGACCTCGGCGCGCGGCTCGAGCACGACTTGCGCATAGAGATTACGCGCGCTGTAAAGACCCGGCTTATCACGACGCACGACGCCGAGCGCCTCGCGAGCGAAGGCGTCGAGGTAGTTGATCTTGAACAAGGTCCATCGCCCGAGCAGATCGTCGCTGGCGCGAATGCTCTCGATGTCGTCCGGCAAACCCCAGCGCCGATATTGAGCGAGCGCCTCGGGCGAGGCGTCCTCGTGATCCGAGAGCGTGATGTCGTCGTGGAAGATGATCCCCTCGAAGCTGTTGTATCGCGCGAGGTCTTCGAAAATTTCGAGGATGACTTTACGCGCGTCGGCCGAGAACGGCGTCAGTCGTTTGTACGCCATGCTGACACTGGCCCGCGACGAACCGGCAAGCGTCACCACTTTATGCCCCGCGGCGGGGTGATCAGCCGGCAACTCCCAGGCCAATAGCGGCATCCAGGCATAAAGCCGCTTCACGGGCGTCCGCGTGCGGATCTCCCAAGCCACTTGACCGAAAACGTTGGCCCGAACCGGAACGTGTCGGTTGCTGAAATAGGTTTCGCTGGCAGAACCGTTGGCGTCCGGGTCG
>RGYP01000246.1 GCA_010031985.1 Gammaproteobacteria bacterium | reverse complement strand
GCAGTCGATCGAGGCGGCGGTATTTCGTGCCTCGCCATTGCCGCCGCCACCCGATCCCTCGCTATTCGAACGCAACATCGACTTGAGGTTCAGGCCCAATGATTGATTCGATCCGCACCGCATGGCGATCCGCGCTGCCCTGCGCACTGCTGATTTTCTGTGTAGTGAGTCCGCAAGGCGCCGAGGCGCAATTGCAAGTCGACATCACCTCCGGAGTGACGGCGCCCATTCCGATCGCGATCGAGGATTTCGTCGCCGATCCGCAGAGCTCTGCCGAAGTGATTCGGCAAAATCTCGCGCGCAGCGGGCGCTTCATCGTCGGCGTGCGCACGGCCTCCGACTATCTGGTGACGGGTCGGGCGAGCATCGCTGCCGATGGGCGAACCACGATCGACTTCGAGTTGCTCAATTTGTTGACCGGTCAGCGACTGTTGGTCGAGCGCGTGACGAGCCCGCCGACCGCGTGGCGCAATGCAGCGCATCGCATCAGCGATCGTCTTTACCAAAAAATCATCGGCACGCGCAGCGCATTCGCCACGCGTATCGCCTACGTGTCGGTCGACGGCCAGCCGCCGAAGCAACGCTATCAGCTGATCGTGGCGGATGCCGATGGCGAGAACGCGCGCGTGGTGTTGCAGTCGCGCTTGCCCTTGATGTCGCCGAGCTGGTCGCCCGATGGCGAGTCGATCGCCTACG
This sequence comes from Gammaproteobacteria bacterium, assembly GCA_010031985.1. Classification (GTDB taxonomy): domain Bacteria; phylum Pseudomonadota; class Gammaproteobacteria; order Steroidobacterales; family Steroidobacteraceae; genus UBA964. Next base: position 2,741 of record RGYP01000246.1, on the reverse strand, counting down.
TGTCTTTCGAGGCGCGGGCGGCCGCCATCTACGTGCAAAAAGTTCGCACCGCCGAGCGACGCCGCGTATCGGGTCGGCCCGGCGTGAACAACGCGCCTGCGTGGTCCCCCGACGGACGCAAGCTTGCGCTGACGCTCTCCTCGGGCAGTGGCAATCTCGATGTGCACGTGCTCGACCTCGAAACCGGAGCGCTCACGCGCATCACCGATCATCCGGCGATCGACACCGAGCCGGTGTGGTCGGCCGATGGCGCTCAAATATATTTCACCTCCGATCGCGCCGGTGGGCCGCAGGTTTATCGCAGCGAGCCGATCGCCGGCGCGCGCCCGCAGCGAATCACTTTTATCGGCAATTACAATGCGCGACCGCGGGTGAGTCCCGATGGCAAGCAACTCGCATTCGTGACCCGCGAGGGCGGGGCTTACCGAATTGCCCTGCAGGATCTCGCGAACGGCGTGGTGCGGGTGCTGTCGAAGGGGCAGCAAGATGAGTCGCCCGCGTTCTCGCCGGACGGCGGTACGCTTATCTACGCCGCGCGCGAGCGTGGACAGCGCGTGCTCGGTACGGTCAGTGCCGACGGCCTCATCCTGCAGCGCCTCAAGGCGGATCGCGGCGAAGTTCGCGAGCCGGCCTGGGGTCCGTTTTTGCCCTGATCGTTTTTGCCCTGGTCGTTTTTGCCATCGTCGTTTCTGTCATGACTACGCCGTCATGCGATAATCCGCCTTTCTTTGGGAGACCTTGAGACATGAGAAACATTGCTGCCATCCTGCTGATCCTCGGCCTGCTTGCTGCCTGCAAATCCGCGCCGCCGCCGGCGAGCGACAGTGCGGGTGAACTTGCGCCGCGATCGGACGCCTCGGCGATCGCGCAGCCGGATGATTCGGCGGGTGCCGTATCGGCGGGCGAGGTGGGCAACGACGTCGAGAGTACGGTCGTGCTGCCGGCCGAGCTTCAGGGCCGCACGGTGATCTACTTCGCGTTCGACAGCGACAGCATCAGCCCCGAAGACCAGGCACTGGTCGCGGCGCATGCGCGCTTCCTCTCCGGCAAGGCCGGTGTGCGCCTGCGTCTCGAGGGCCACACCGACGAGCGCGGTTCACCCGAATACAACATCGGCCTTGGCGAGCGCCGCGCGCAAGCCGTGCGTCGCGCGTTGGGGCTGCAGGGCATCGCCGACTCGAGGCTCGCCACGGTGAGCTATGGCGAAGAGCGACCTGCGGCGAGCGGTGAGAACGAGGACGCGTATTCGCGCAATCGTCGCGTCGAACTCGTCTATCTCGGAGGCTGAGCGAGTGAGACGCATCGCGGTCGTCGTCGGGTTCGTGCTGTTCGCCGTCGGCGCGGTGTCGCCGGCGTTCGCGCAGTCGACCCGCGCCCGACTCGATGATCTCGAGCTGCGCATGCGACAGACCGAAGAGATGCTTCGGGGTCAGGCCCTGGTCGAGATGTCGCAGCGCCTCGATACCCTCGAAGCGGATTTGCGCAGCCTGCGCGGCGATCTCGAGGTCCTGCAAAAAGACAATGAAAGCTTGCGCAAGCGCCAGCTCGACCTCACCAAAGATTTCGAGCGGCGCATCGCCGATCTCGAGAGCAAGATGACGACTCTTCAGGCGTCGCCTCCGGCATCACTGCCGGCATCATCTGCGGTATCACCGCCGCCCGCGAGCGACGCGGCGCGACCGCCCACCGAGTCGCTGGCCTTGGGCGAGAGTGCGCCGCTGCCGCCGATTGCGGCCGAGCGTCCCGAGGTGCTCTATGGGCGTGCCTTCGATGCGCTCAAAGCATCGAAATTCCCCGAAGCCATCACCGGGATGCGCGATTTTCTCGTCAAACATCCCGCGCATCCGCTCGCCGACAACGCACAGTACTGGTTGGCACAGACGCACTACGTGACCCGCGACTATGCGCAGGCCATCGAGGCGTTTGCGGCATTCCTAGCGCGTTCGCCCGACTCGACTCGGGTACCCGATGCCTTGCTCAAAAAAGGCATCAGCGAATTCGAACTGGGGCGCGCCACCAACGCGCGCGCGACGCTCGACGAGGTGGTACGACGCTTTCCGCAAAACGATGCAGCACGTCTTGCGCGCGAGCAACTTGCGCGCATGCGTTGAGGCCATGGCGAGCGAGAGTCGGCTCAAACTCACCGAGATTTTTCGATCGCTGCAGGGCGAGGCGGACTCGGTGGGTATACCGACGGTGTTCGTTCGGCTCACCGGCTGCCCGCTGCGCTGCCAATATTGCGATACCGCTTACGCGTTTCACGGCGGCGCCTGGTGGAGCCTCGCCGACATTCTGGCGCGGGTTCGCGAACTCGAGGTGAGCCACGTGTGCGTGACGGGGGGCGAGCCGCTCGCGCAACCCTCGGTATTCGAACTGATGAGCGCCTTGTGTGATGCCGGATATCGCGTGTCGCTCGAGACGAGCGGTGCGATGTCGCTGGAGCGAGTCGATCCTCGCGTGATCAAGGTGGTCGACGTCAAAACGCCGGGCTCCGGCGAAGAGGCCCGTAACCGCTACGACGAGTTGCTGCGGCTTGCGCCCACCGATCTCGTCAAGTTCGTGATCACCGATCGCGCGGACTACGAGTGGAGCCGATCGCAACTGCGCGAGCGCGTGCTCGATGCGCGGTGTACGGTCCTGTTTTCGCCGAGTCACGCGCAGCTCCCCGCGCGACAACTCGCCGACTGGATCCTCGAAGATCGACTACCCGTGCGCTTTCAGATCCAGTTGCACAAATATCT
>RGYP01000245.1 GCA_010031985.1 Gammaproteobacteria bacterium | reverse complement strand
CAGAACTTTGGCCGAGGAGAAAGCGCGAGGTCTCGAACTTGCGAGGGCGCTCGATGCGCGCCGGCCACCAAAGATTGAAGCGCTGCAACGCGTCGATGCCAAGACCCTGCTGCGCGTTGCCGAGGAGGTCTATCGCGATCACTATCACGCGCCGGTGATCGACGGCGAGATCGTCACGTCAGGGCTCGAGGAGCAGCTTGCGCGCGGCGATTGGCCGCTGCAGCAGTTGCTGATCGGCAGCAACGCCAACGAGTACTACTCGGCGAATGCCGGTGCAGGCGATCCGGCCGCAGTCGATCGCGCCGTGGCCGAGGCCGAGATTCTGCACACTCCCGCGGTGCGCGATGCGTTGAGCACAACGCCCGATGTGGCGCTCGCGCTCGATCGTCTCGCGACGGCCGAGTCGATGCTCTGTCCGGCGCAGGGGCTCGCGACTGGGGTGGCGAGGGCGGGGCGAGCCGTGTGGATGTATCAGTTCTCGCGGGTGCGGGACGGTGCGGCTGCAGCGCAGCTACGCGCCTACCACGGCGCCGAGCTGCCGTACGTTTTCGGCACTCACGATGCGTGGTTGCCGACCTCGGACGAGGATTGGCAGCTGACACGAAGAATGATGGCGGCTTGGGTCGAGTTCGCGCGCACGGGCTCGCCGGTCGCGGCCTCCTCGCAATGGCCGAAATTCACTGCACCGGGTCCACGCAACGTTCTGCAATGGGACGCGCCCTTCGATGGCCGCACCGACATCATCGACAGTCCGGAGCCTGAGCTTTGCAGGATCTACGCTGAGCAGATCAAGCGCTAGCGTCGGCTCGGTGCGCGCGCTTCCACTCGAAGATCGGCGCAGTAGCGGCGCAGGCGGGTACAGGCTTCGACGATGAGCGGTTCCTCCACCGCAAAGCTCAGACGCACGCAGTCGCGGGTCTGCGTGCCGAAGGCGCTGCCCGCAATCGTCGAGACGCCATGGCGATCGAAGAATCCTTGGGCGAACGCCGCGCCGTCGAGTCCACTGTCGCGGACGTCGATCAGCATGAACATGCCGGCTTGGGGTGGCAGGGGTCGGATGCCCGGAATTCCTTGAAGATGTTCGAGCATCAGCGCGGCCCGCCGCTCGCAGTAGCTGCGCATCCGTCGTTCCGCGTCGTCTGCCATGTCGAGTGCGGTGATGGCCGCTTCCTGAATGAAACCCGGCAGGCCGTAGAGCATGCACAGCACGAGATTTTCGGCGTGATCGATCAGTTCGCGCGGGCCCGTCATCCAACCGACACGCCAACCGCACATGGCATGCGATTTCGACAAGCTGCCGATCGTCACCACGCGCTCGGGCAGCTGCTGCGCAAGGCTCGGTACGCGACCCTCGGGCGCGAGACCCGCATAGACTTCATCGGCCACGATCCAAAGATCATGGGCGCGCGCCAGTTCGCCGATGGCGGCGAGTTCTGACGCCGAGAGGATGCTGCCCGTGGGGTTGCCCGGCGTTGCGAAGCTGAGGACGCGCGAGCGTGGCGTGATGGCGCTTCTCAGCCGCTCGAGGTCGAGACGAAAGCCGTCGTCTCGATTTAGCGGTACGCGGACGAGCGTCGCACCCGAGGCCTCGAGCGAGGCCGGGTAGGTGGAGTACATCGGATCGAAGGTGAGCACTTCATCGCCCGCCTGCGTCAGGCACAACATGGACACGAGCAGCGCATTCTGTGCACCGCAGAGCACGATCACCTGTTCGGGTGCGAGGCGTTGCCCGCAGCGGCTTTCGTGCAGTCGGGCGATGCGTTCGCGCAGCGTACCGCGACCTCTGATGGCGGTGTAATGGGTGTCGCCCGCCTGCAGTGCATCGACGGCCCGCTCGACCACCGGCGCCGGCGTCGCCACATCGGGGTCGCCAACGCTTAAGATGATGACGTTCTCGCCGCGCTCTTTTGCGGCGAGGGCGCGATAGTGAGTGTCCCAGGCATCGGCGCCATCGCCACCGACGCGTTTGACCAATTGCGAGAACTTCACCGGAATGAGCGTAACACCCCGACCCATAGGCTGCTATGTCGTCGAACTGCTTGCAGCCAACGGCATCGACACCGTGTTTGGTATTCCCGGCGTACACAACCTTGAGTTGTACCGAGGGCTTGCGCGTCAGCAAGGCATGCGTCACGTACTCGCGAGGCACGAGCAGGGCGCGGGTTTTGCGGCCGACGGTTACGCGCGCAGCACGGGGCGCCCCGCAGCGGCGTTCGTCATCTCCGGCCCTGGCGTGAGCAACGTGCTCACCGCGACGGCGCAGGCTTTTTCCGACTCGGTACCCATGCTCGTGATCGCAAGTACGCCCGACAGTCGGTCTTTGGGCCAGCGTTGGGGCGTGCTGCACGATCTCAACGATCAGCAGGGCCTGATGGCTTCGGTGCTCGATTGTGCGACGACGGCGACCACGGCGGAGGCCGTGCGCGATGCGCTGCAACGCGCCTTCGTCCTGTTTCACTCGGGCCGACCACGTCCCGTCTACCTCGGCGTGCCGCTCGACGTCTTGGCCATGGACACCGATCTGCCCGCTCAAAGATTCGAGCTACCGAGACGTCCACTCGCAAGCGCAGACGATCTTGCACGCGCGTCGGGTCTTCTCGAGGGGGCGCGTCGACCGCTGATCGTGGCGGGCGGCGGGGCGCGCGGCGCGGCGATTGTCCTGCGTCAGCTCGTCGAAATCCTTGATGCCTATTTCGTGACGACGGCGGCGGGCAAAGGTCTGTTGCCCGAAGCGCACCCCGCCAATCTCGGTTGCTCGCTGCCGTATGCACCCACGCAGCGTCTGCTGGTCGAGGCCGACGTCGTTCTGGCGGTCGGTACCGATCTGACCGAGACCGACCTCTACACAGCCGATCGTCTGACGCACGGCGGCAAGCTCATTCGTATCGATATTTCTGATCGCGAGGATCTGCGGCACGCGGCGGCGGTCTCGATACGCGCCGATGCGGCCCCAACCCTCGAGTCGCTGTTGACGGCGGTGACGCGGCGCAGCGGTTGGCGGACCACCGCGGGCGAGGCGCGTCTGCACCGTGAGCGCATCGAGTCGAGCTTCGATGCGCGCACGCGCTTGCTGCAGAGTGCTCTCACCGCCATCCGTGCGGCGCTGCCCGCTGATGCTGCGGTGTTCGGCGACATGACGCAGATTGCCTACCTCGGTAATTATGCTTTCGCGACCGACGCGCCCGGGCTTTGGCACCACCCGTCGGGCTACGGCACCCTCGGGCATGCCTTGCCCGCGGCGCTCGGCGCCAAGTTGGCAAGCCCCGAGCGTGCGGTGCTCGCCCTCGCGGGGGACTTCGGCCTGCAGTTCACGCTCGGCGAGCTCGTCACGGCCGTCGAACTCGAACTCGCTTTGCCGATCGTGGTGTGGAACAACGCCGCGCTCGGTCAGATCCGCGACGACATGATCGCGGGCGGGATTCCGCCACTCGGTGTCATCGCACGTAACCC
>RGYP01000244.1 GCA_010031985.1 Gammaproteobacteria bacterium | reverse complement strand
GCGGCGCGCAAACTCGGCGCGAGCATCGAGCGTTTCACCAAAGTGGAAGAGCTCGTTCAGTTACCGGATAAGACCTGGCGGGTGATCACCAACAAGGGCGAGATTCGCACGCCGCACGTGGTGAACGCAGGAGGTCTCTGGGCGCGCGAGATTGGTCGCATGGTCGGCCGCGAGCATCCGGTGCTCGCGATGGAGCACATGTACCTCATTACCGAAGACATGCCCGAGGTCGCGGCGATCAACCGCTCGACGGGCAAAGAAGTGCTCCATGCCATCGACTTCGATGGAGAGCTCTACCTGCGCCAGGAGCGCGGCGGCATGCTCATGGGCACCTACGAAAAAGCCTGCAAGCCGTGGTCAGAGCACGAAACGCCCTGGTCGTTCGGCCACGAGCTGCTGCAGCCCGACATCGACCGTATCGCCCCCTCTCTCGAGGTCGGGTTCAAACATTTCCCCGCCTTCCAGAACGCCGGCATCAAAAAAATCGTCAATGGACCGTTCACGTTCGCGCCCGATGGCAATCCGCTGATTGGTCCGGTGCGTGGGCTCGAGGGCTATTGGTGTGCCTGTGGCGTGATGGCAGGCTTCAGCCAGGGCGGCGGCGTCGGCCTCGCGCTTGCGCAGTGGATGATCCACGGCGACCCGGGTATGGACGTCTGGGCGATGGATGTCGCGCGTTTCGGCGATTGGGCGAGCAAGGCGTACACCAACGCGAAGGTGCGCGAGAACTACGCGCGGCGCTTCTCGATCCGCTTCCCGAACGAAGAACTGCCGGCAGGTCGCCCGCTCAAGACCTCACCGATCTACGACCGTCTTGCCGCACACGGCGCGCAGTTCGGAGCGATGGCGGGTCTCGAGGTGCCGCTGTGGTACGCGCCAGCCGAACTGCGCGACGAGTTCAGCTGGTATCGCTCGACCGACTTCGACACGGTCGCCGCCGAAGTGCGCAGCGTGCGCGAGCGCGTGGGGCTGATGGAAACCACGAGCTTCGCCAAATACGCGGTAAGTGGTCGAGGTGCTGCCGAGTGGCTGGATCGAATGCTCGCCTGCCGCCTGCCCGCCCCCGGACGTATGACGCTCGCGCCGATGCTCAAGCACGACGGCAAATTGATCGGTGATTTCACGCTCGCCAATCTCGGTCACGAGGGCTACATGATCATCGGCTCTGGCGTCGCCGAGGACTACCACATGCGCTGGTTTCAGCGGTCTTTGCCGAGCGATGGTTCGGTCCGCGTCAGCCCTCTTGGCACCGACCTTTGCGGTCTTGCGATCGCCGGACCGCGCGCCCGCGACGTGCTCGCCGCCGTCACCACCGCCGATCTCTCCCCGCAGGCCTTCAAGTTCATGGATATCCGCCGCATTCCCGTCGGCATGGCTTCGGCACTCGTCGGACGCGTGAGCTACACGGGTGATCTCGGCTACGAAGTTTGGTGCTCGCCCTCGTACCAGCTGCATATCTTTGAAGCTCTGATGAATGCCGGCGCGACGCATGGCATTCGCCTTTTCGGTTCGCGAGCGCTCAATTCGCTGCGACTCGAGAAAGCCTACGGATCTTGGGCTCGAGAGTATCGACCGATCTACGGCCCGCTGGAAGCCGGCCTCGGTCGCTTCGTCGCGCTCGAGAAGGCTGCCGATTTCATTGGCAAAGACGCAGCCATTCGCGAACGCGAGTCGGGCGGTCGTTTACGCCTCCGGTGTTTCATCGTCGATGCCGCGAAGGCGGACGTGATCGGCGATGAACCGATCTGGCGCGATGGCAAGGTCTGCGGTTGGGTCACCTCGGGCGGTTACGCCCACGGCTCGAAACTTTCGGTCGCCATGGGTTACGTGCCGCGAGAATTCGCCGACGAGCTTGAGGGTTGGACCATCGAAATCCTCGGGCAGATGCGCAAAGCCACGCTGCAACCGCAGCCACTCTTCGACCCTGAGGGCGCGCGCATGACGTCCGGCAGCGCTGCCACGCTGATCACCCAACGACCGCGGCGCTGAGCTCAGGGCTCACCGGCGCCGATCGCCTCGCGACGTCGGGCAACGTAGGCGTCGAGCTCTTCGCGCACGGCCGGTTCGAGGTCGGGTGCCGTGTAATCGGCTAGTGCCCTCTTCCACACCGCCGTCGCCCGCTGGGTGGCGTCTTTGCCACCGCTCGCCTGCCAATTTTCGTAGCTCTGCCAACTCGAAACGAGTGGTTGGTAAAACGCGTTTTCGTAGCGCTGCATGGTGTGGGCCGCGCCAAAGAAATGACCACCCGGTGCGACCTCGCGCTGCGCGGCGAGACCCAACTCGGCCTCATCGACGACGATCGGCTTCAGGAACTCGATCATCATTTGCAGCATCTCGACGTCGAGCACCAGTTTTTCGAAGGAAGCGACGAGCCCCCCTTCCTGCCAACCGGCAGCGTGATAAATCAGATTACCGTGCCCGAGAATCGCTCCCCACAATGACATCTGCGTTTCGTACGCACCCTGCGCATCGGCGACGTTCGAAGCACTCGCGTTCGAGGTGCGATACGGCAGACCATAGCGCCTTGCGAGCTGTCCACTCGCGATATTCGCCTTGGTGTTCTCCGGCGTCCCGAACGCCGGCGCGCCCGAGCGCATGTCGACGTTCGAGGTGAACGCCCCGTACATGACGGGCGTACCCGGTCGAACCGCCTGCGCGAGCACGAGCCCAAACAACACCTCGGCGTTCTGCTGCGCGAGGGCGCCGGCGAGCGACACCGGCGCCATGGCGCCCATCAAAGTAAAAGGCGTCACCACCACGGGCTGTCCGTGTTGCGCCATGGCCATCAGACCCTCGGCCATCGCCTCATCGAAACGTCGCGGACTATTGACCGAAATGATCGTCAGCACGCCCGGGCTCGCGGCCATCTGCTCGGGGGTCATGCCGCGCGAGATCGCCATCATCTCGATGCCATCGAGCGCTCGTCCTGCACCGATCGCCGTGCAGTGATAGGCCAGATCCGAGTACAGGATATTGGCGCGATACGCATCGAGATGACGCGAGTTGGCCGGTAACTCCACCGGCGCACATACCTGATTGCCGATCAGATGGATCGCGTTGAAGTAGTGTGCAAGACGAATGAAATCGCAGTAGTCGGCGTAGTTGCCCGCGCGACGACCACGCTCGAAGTCGTGCACGAACGGCGGACCGGCGACGAGTCCGAACGCAACATTGCGCCCACCGATGACGAGCTGCTTGCGCGGGTTGCGCGAGGTCAGCGTGAAAGACCGCGGCACCTCGCCGAGCGCCCAGTCGATGAGCGCGCGATCCATTTTGACTACGCCGGTCGACTCATCGACGCTTGCGCCTCGGGATCGCAGTAGCGATCGGGCTGCCGGCGACATCAGCTCCACGCCGATCTCCTCGAGCATTCGCAGCGAGGTCAGATGGATCGCCTCGATCTGATCCGCCGACAACACCTCGAGGGCTGAGAACGGGTTGCTCACCGCACTCCAGGGCAGCTGTGCGATGCCGCC
>RGYP01000243.1 GCA_010031985.1 Gammaproteobacteria bacterium | reverse complement strand
TGTTGAGTGCGCCGGCATTGGCGGGCGGCGTGCTGCGACTAGCCGCCGAAAAATCCGGCTGGGGCAAACGTCTGCCGAAGGGTCGCGCACTCGGGATGGCGTTCTATTTCAGCCATACGGCGCATGTCGCCGAGGTAGCCGAAGTCAGCGTCGACGCCGCGAAAAACATCACCGTGCACGCGGTGACCGGGCGGCAGCCAGCGCGGCTCACCCAAAAGGTCCAGCAAAAACTCGAGGTGATCGCGTCCTGCAGCGACCGACAGCTCGTGCAGAAAACTTTGCAATGGAAAAGCGAACGCACTCGACCCGGGAGCACGCCAAAACCCGCAGGGCGAGCTCCACGGTAGCACCGAACGCGTGACCCGTACCGCGGGTATGAGCGGCGCGAAATCTTCTTCGGCCCGCAACGCGCCGCCCGAGACGATCCGCTTGCCGTCCGGCGAAAAAGTGATCTGATGATTACGCCATCCGCTCAAGCGACCACCGTCATCGAGCGCGCCCTGCAAGGCCATCAGACCGCCTGCGCGGACGACGTCGTTGGTCATATCGTCTTCGCGGAGCCACTGCAGTTTGATCGGCGCCTGAGCGCGTGCCGCGATCGCCGCGGCTTCGCAGGCGACGTCGTTGTTGAGGCGTCGACCGAAGCCGCCCCCGAGACGTTGCGGATGAATGGTGACGTTACCCTCGGCAACGCCCAAAAGTTTGGCCACGGTGGTCTGGGCGCGTTGCGGCGTCTGGCTCGGTGGCCACAGCTCCATGCCGCCGCCCTCGAGGGGGCGCGCCACGCAGTTTTGCGGCTCGAGCTGCGCATCGAGTGGGACGAGAGCAGCGCACGTCGCGCGCCGAGCGCCGACCAGGTGTCACGTGCGATGAGAGCGATGCCGGGCTTCAGCTCGGTGAGATCGCCGTTGCCTTCGAGCGCGAAGGCATCGACGACGCCCGGCAAGCGACGAACGTCATCGAGATTGGCCGAACGCACCTTGCCGCCAATCCGTGGACATTTGACGTACATCGCGTACAGCATTCCGGGAATACGGACATCGCTGGCGTAGGTCGGTCGACCGGTGACGAGATCGCGACCATCGGTGGCACGCACTCGAGTGTTGAGCAGTCGATATTCAGCGCGACTTTTGAGGCGCAGTGTTTCTGCATCGGGTACGGGCAGCGTGGCCGCCGTTTCGGCAAGGTCGCGGTAGTGCACGCGACGCCCCGAGGCGACATGAATGACTTCGCTGTCGCGTGTGCTGCAGTCGGTTGATGCGACATTCCAGTTGCGTGCAGCCGCCTCGATCAGCATGGCGCGCGCTACGGCTCCCGCCCGGCGCATCGGATTCCAGCTGCGCGGTGTTGCCGTCGAGCCGCCTGCCGTCTGCACGCCGTAGCGTTTGGCATCGATGCCGGCGACTTTGACCTCGACGTCCTTCCAGGCAGCATCGAGCTCTTCGGCCAGAATCATGGGGATGGAAGTGCGCACGCCCTGACCGATCTCGGGCTGCGTGGCGTAGATCAGGATGCCATCACGCGAGATCTGCAGAAACGCGCTCGGCGCGAAAGTGCTGGCTGCAGCATGCGCCGTTTCGGTGTCGACGACGGACACGCCGAGCAACAAGCCGCCGCCGGCGAGCCCCGAGAGCTGCAAGAAGCGACGTCGATCATACTTTTGGATGTGGTAGTGGCTCATGCGCGGGCTCGCAGTACCGCGGCAGCGGCGTGGATCGCTTTGCGAATGCGTACGTAGGTGCCGCAGCGACAAATGTTTCCGGCCATGGCCGCATCGATCTCGGCATCGCTCGGTTTGGCGTTGCGAGCGAGCAGGGCGGTCGCGCTCATGATCTGACCCGATTGACAGTAGCCGCATTGCGCGACGTCGTACTCCAGCCAGGCCTGCTGTACGGCATGCAAAGTGCCATCCGCAGCGGCGAGACCTTCGATGGTGGTGATGCGAACTTCGGTCGCTGCGCTCGCCGGCACCGAGCAGGAGCGCACCGGATTGCCATCGAGGTGCACCGTGCAGGCGCCGCACTGCGCGAGGCCGCAGCCAAAGCGAGTCCCCGTGAGACCCAGTCGATCACGCAGCACCCATAGCAGTGGCATGTCGGCGGGAACATCCTCCACCGTCTGTTGTTGCCCGTTCACGTTGAGTTCGAGTTTTGACATGGGTCATCTCAATTCGAGAAGTAAACGTATTCTTCGCCCGCGCGCGGCAGTTCGGCGACCGTTCGATCGAGTGGCACGGCGACTGCTGCGAGCGATTGCCAGATCGGCGCGGCCTGTTCGCGATCGAAGGCCATCAGGCGCGATCTCATGGCGCTGACGCGAGCTGCATCGTTCGTCGCGAGGTTGTTTTTCTCCCCAGGATCTTGTGCGAGGTTATAGAGCCACGCCTTGCGCGGCATCTCGGTCAGTTGCAATTTCCAATCGCCATCGAGCAGCGTGAGATAGCGATCGGTGCGCCAAAAGAGCGAGTCGTGCGGTCTGCCTGCGACTTCGCCGCGTGCATAGGGCAGCAAATCGACGCCGTCGATGACGCGGTCCGTGGGCGGGACTGCACCGGTGGCCGCAACGATGGTCGAGAAAATGTCGAAATGCGCGGCCGGCCCGGCGCGGCGCGCGTTTTGCGGCAAGGCGGCTGGCCATTGCAGAAAGAGCGGCACTCGAATGCCGCCTTCGAAGTAAGTCGCTTTCCAGCCGCGCAGCGGCGCATTGCGGGCACCGAGACCCGTGTAGTGCGGCGCGCCATTGTCACTGGTGAAGATCACGAGCGTGTTGTCCTCGAGCCCACGTTCGCGCAGCGCAGCAAGCACGCGGCCGACGTTGCGATCTAGCGAGCGCAACATCGCGGCATAGACGCGCAAATCGTGATCTTTGATGAAGGGCAGGGCGTCGTAATCTTCGCGAGTCGCCTGCAAGGGCGTATGCGGAGCGTTGTAGGCGAGGTATAAAAAGAAGGGCCGGTGTTGGTTGGCGTCGATGACGCGGATGGCCTGATCGGTGAAGTAATCGGTTAGATAACGGTCGGGCTTGAATACCTCGCCATCGTTGAAGCGCACGCCCCAAGGCTGATTGGCGAGAATGAATTTGTCGATGATGTTGTGCTCGGGTTCGACCGTCACCACGCGGGGATCTGCGCTCGGCAAATACATCGAAGCGCCGTGCTGCAGACTGAGTGACTCGTCGAAGCCGTGCGCGTAGGAGCGAAATTTCGGGCTGTCGCCGAGATGCCACTTGCCGATGTGCGCCGTATGGTAGCCCGCGCTCTGCAATACTTTGGCGATGGTGACTTCGGATGTCGGCAAGCCCATGTCTTCGTACGCTGGTTGTCCCGCCTCGCGATCCGCGAAATAAACGGGTGGGGCTGCGCCGCCTTGCCGTTCGCCCGCGCGCGCGATCAGCTTCATGAAGAGCGACGGTGTCGGCGTGAACTCGAAGCCAAAGCGGGTCGGGTAACGTCCCGTCATGATCGCAGCGCGCGAGGGTGCGCAGGTCGGATTACCCGAGTAGGCAGCCTCAA
>RGYP01000242.1 GCA_010031985.1 Gammaproteobacteria bacterium | reverse complement strand
CGTGCCGTCAAGCTTGGTGAGCACGAGTCCCGTGACTCCCACGGCCTCGTGAAATTGCAGCGCCTGCGAGAGCGCGTTCTGCCCCTGATTGGCATCGAGCACGAGCAGCACCTCTTGGGGTGCCGACGGATCCGCTTTGCCGAGGACACGACGCACCTTGCGCAGTTCTTCCATGAGATGCGACTGCGCTTGCAGTCGACCGGCGGTATCTGCGATCAAAATATCGGCGCCGCGACTGCGCGCGGCGGCAAACGCGTCGAACGCGACGGCTGCAGGGTCGGCGCCTGCCTGCTGCGCGATGAGCTCGGCTCCCGTCCGCTCGGCCCAGATACCGATCTGTTCGACGGCAGCGGCGCGAAAGGTGTCGCCTGCAGCGAGCGTCACTTTGAAGCCGGAGTTTCGATAACGATGCGCGAGCTTGCCGATGGTCGTGGTCTTGCCCGAGCCGTTCACGCCGACGACGAGGATGGTGTAGGGCTTGACGCCAGGATCTATGACGAGCGGCTTGGCGACGGGCGCGAGCAGTGCAGTGATGTCGCTGCGCAAAGCCGCAAGCAGGGCATCGACATCTCCGAGTTGTTGCCGGGCCACGCGCTTGCGCAAACCCTCGAGCAATTCTTCGGTGACCTGCACCCCCACGTCCGCGGCCAGCAGCCGCGTCTCGAGTTCTTCGAGGATCGAGTCGTCGATCCGCCGCGCACCGAAAAGTCGTGCAAGGCCCGAACCGATTCCACCGCCCGGTCGTGTGAGGCGATCTTTCAGTCGTTGGAAAAAGCCGGGTTTTGATTCGCTCGTCATGCGGGGGCGGATTTTAGGCTACCCTGCGCCGCAAATGGCCACGAACCGCCGCCAGACCCGCGAGTTGCGCATCATCGCCGGCCTCTGGCGTGGCCGGCGCTTGCGCTTCCCGGCGGGCCCCGACATCAGACCGACGCCCGATCGCGTGCGCGAGACCTTGTTCAATTGGCTGGCGCCGGTGATCCGCGGTGCGCGGGTGCTCGATCTCTTTGCAGGCAGTGGCGCGCTCGGCCTCGAGGCCTTGTCGCGCGGCGCCGCCCAGGTTCGCTTCATCGATGCCGATGCGCGGGCGATCGCGGCCTTGCGCGAACTGTTGGTCGAGTGGCGTGCCGATCCGGCTCAGTTCGAGATCGGTCGCGCCGATGCGCTGTCGGTGCTGCAGCTTGCGCCTGCGGTCCGCTTCGATGTCGTTTTCGTCGATCCGCCATTCGCCGCCGGTCTTTGGACCGAGATTGCATCGCGACTCGAGGGCAATGGCTGGCTCACGCCCGAGGCCTGTGTTTACCTCGAGGCACCGGTAGGTACGAACCTCGAAACTTTGCCTGCGCACTGGGAGGCGTGGCGCGCAGGCACGGCTGGCGAGGTCGGTTATCATCTTTTCCGTCGAGTGGAGCCGACGACACGGGGGACACATGGCGCGTAACGCGGTCTATCCGGGAACTTTCGACCCGATCACCAACGGTCATCACGACCTCGTGCGCCGTGCTGCCGGAATCTTTGACCGCGTGGTCATCGCGATCGCCGCCAATCCCAGCAAGGCACCGCGATTTCCGCTCGATAAGCGCGTCGAACTCGCGCGCGCAGTGCTCGTCGATCTGCCCAATGTCGAGGTGATGGGCTACTCGGGCCTGACGGTGGATTTCGCCCGAGAAAACGGTCTCAACGTGATCATCCGCGGCTTGCGTGCCGTATCGGACTTCGAATTCGAATTCCAGCTCGCCAACATGACGCGCCATCTCGATCAGACGATCGAGACCGTATTCATGACGCCGCAGGAGCAGTTCACGTTCATCTCCTCGACGCTGGTGCGCGAGATTGCCGCCCTCGGTGGCAACGTCAGCGAGTTCGTGCACCCTGTCGTGGCCGACGCCTTGCGCCGCCATCGCGAGGCGCAGCTGGCAAACCCTTGAGACTTGCGTCGCCCGCCTTCTGAAGATCGACGGCGCGCCAAAGATACCAAGCGGCTGCCGAGCGATAAGGCGCCCAACGTTCCCCGTAATTTTGCAGCTCCCCCGGCGTGGGCAGGGCACGCCGTCGATAGGCGATGCGAAAACCGTTGCGTACACCATAATCGTTGATCGGCAGTACATCCTCGCGTCCGAGCTGGAACATCAGCATCATCTGCACCGTCCACGCACCGATACCGCGCACCACGGTCAGGCGCTCGATGATTTGCCGATCGGGCAGCAGTTGTAGCGTGGCACTATCCGGGACGATACCCGCAAGAGTTTTGGCGGCAAGATCGCGTACCGCCGCGACCTTGCTTGCGGAAAATCCGGCACTGCGCAGCGTCGAGTCGTCCGTTGCCAAGATCGATTCCGGAGTAGGGAATTCTTTGTCTGCGATATCCATGCCGAACAAGGCGACGAAACGCCCGAGAATGGCCGCTGCCGCGCGACCGCTGATCTGCTGGGAAACGATGGCTTGCGTGAGGTGCCTGAACGGCGAGCGGCAAGCGACGGCGCGCAGGCGGTAGGGTCCTGCAGCATCGACGAGTGCTGCCATCACCGGATCCACGTTTGCGAAGTGCGTGCGCAGTCGTCTGCGTGTCAACGCTGGCATGCGTGGCACCAATAGGTCGAACGCTGCCCTTGGACTCGATGGCGTACGGCTTCGCCACACTTGCGACAGGGCTCACCGGCGCGTTCGTAGACGAAGAGTTTCTGCCTGAAGTATCCCGGTGTGCCGTCGGCGCCGACGTAGTCGCGCAAGGTGGTTCCACCCACTTTGATCGCCATCGCCAGAACCTGCTTGATGGCGTCGACGATGCGCGTGATTTCGTCGTGCTTGAGATGTCTCGCCTGGCGACCGGGGCGCACGCCGGCGCGAAACAGCGCTTCGCTCGCGTAGATGTTGCCGACGCCGACCACCACGTGTCCGTTCATGAGGAAGGGTTTGACGGCAATACGACGCGAGCGCGAGCTACGCCAAAGATATTCGGCGTCGAAGGAGTCGTCGAGTGGCTCGGGTCCGAGCTTCGCCAGGAGCGGGTGTCCGTTCGGGTCGCCGCTCACGAGATGCAGCGAGCCGAAGCGCCGCGGATCGTTGAAGCGCAGGGTCATTCCCGAATCGAGCAGCAGATCGAAGTGATCGTGCTTCAGTCTGGGCGTGGCTTGCGGCAGCACTCGCAGGTTGCCCGACATGCCAAGATGCAGGATCAGCGTCGTGCGCGAGTCGACGCCTACACGATCGACGCCCGCACGAGCGACCTCGAGCAGCAGATATTTTGCTCGGCGCCGCACGTTCGTGATCACGGCACCGCGAAGTTGCGGAACGATGGCGCGCGACACCGGCCAACGCAGCCGTGTTTCGTGCAACAAGAGATCTTCGATGCGTCGAGCGCAGACATGCGGCGCTATGCCGCGGCAGGTGGTCTCGACTTCGGGTAGTTCGGGCATTGATGACCGACGTTAAACGAAAAGGCCTGCGCGATGCGCTCGCGCTCGTCGACGTGCGCGTGCTCGATCACCTGATCGTCGCCGGCCCCGAGACC
>RGYP01000241.1 GCA_010031985.1 Gammaproteobacteria bacterium | reverse complement strand
GTCGATATTGTCTTTCATCAGATCGTCGCGCAGCAAAAGACCGAGGTGGCTGCGCGAGCGCCGCCAGGCAATATCTGCCGACTTGTAGATGATGTAGCGCAGGTCGGTCAGTCGACCGGGATTCTTGGGTGCGCCGGCGGCGATCCAGTCGCGTCTTGCCTTGCCTCCATCCCACTCGACGGTGGTGAAGCCCAGAATTTCGGTGGTGACGCCGCAGCGCTCGAGGGTTCTTGCCAGCAGATCGGCGCACAAGGCGGTCAGCAGGATGGGTCGGCCGCGCATCGAGCCCGAGTTGTCGAGCAGCAAAGTCACTACCGTATCTTTGAACTCCGTTTCGCTCTCCTGCTTGAAAGCGAGTGGCACCAGCGGGTCGGTGAGTACTCGGGCAAGCCGCGCGGCGTCGAGAACGCCTTCCTCGAGATCGAAGTTCCAGCGCCGCCGCTGCTGGGCGCGCAGTACGCGTTCGAGCTTGCGCGCGAGACGGGCGACGATACCCGGTAGCTGCCGCGTTTGCTCATCGAGCACCGCGCGCAATCGCAGCAACTCTTCGCCGCTGGCGAGATCGGTCGCCTCGAGAATTTCGTCGTGGGCGCGCGTGTAGATTCGGTAACTGCGATTCGGATGACTGGCGTCGCCATCACCCAAGCGACTTAGCCGATTTCCGGTCGGCGAATCTTCGATTGCATCTTCGGCGGGGTCCTTGGCTTGCGGCGAGCGCGTCTCGCCCGTGGGTCGCTGCGGCTCGATGTCTGGCTCGTCTTCTTCGGCGATTTCTTTGGCCTCCTGCACCTTGCCGTCGGCGGCATCGCCGCCGCGGAGTTTGACCCGCGCCGGTGCCGGTGGCGTCGCGGCTGCAGAAACGGGGGGTGGAGCGCCGGGCGCTGGTATCGTGATCTCGTGACCGAGGCCGAGTGCCCGCAAGAGTTGATGTTGTTCTAGCGCGTAGGCTTCTTGGTCGAACGCCTGTTGCGCAAGTCGCTGCAGGCTGTTGACCGCGCGCTTCTCGAAGAATGGCTGCCAGCGCGCCACCAGCGCCTCGGCCTCGGGCGGGGGCCGGATCCCCGCTAGCCGCTCGCGCAGCAGTAAAGTCAGCGCCTGCACCATGGCCTCCGTATTGTCGCCGGGGCCACGCAGAATGTTGCTGCGACGCAGCTCATCTTGCAGCACCGCGGCGAGGTTGGCGTTGACGCCGGCAAGATCGCGAGCGCCCAACGACAGACAGCGCGCGTCTTCGAGCGCATCGAACAGTGCTCGGGCGCGATAGCCCGATGGTCTGTAGCGCGCATGCACCTTCGGATCATGATGCGCATGGCGCAGCGCGAGTCGATCGGCTTGGCCACGGGCCAGCAGCAGCGCTTCGGCCGAGGGGTTCTCGGGCGTCGGTTGCAGCAGGATGCGATCGCCTTCGAGACGGGGTCCGGAGGGCCCGAAGATCACGCGCAGATCGGTGTCCCCGGCCAGGGCACGCGTTGCCTCCGCGAGCACCCGCTCGAACGGGCGTGGTGCGGCCGGTTTGGCGTAGGGTGCTGCAGTTCTGGCGAGGGGCCCAGCGGGTTTCAATCTTCCTCCACCGCGTCACTGAGCTCTGATTTGCGTCGGGCCATGAACTCTTGCAGCGCTTCGTCGCGCGCCGGATCGAGACCCGGATCGACGTACTCGCGCAGCATTTTTTTCCATACGCCGTTGGCGCGTTGCTCGGCGGTCAGACTGCCCTCGCTCGACCATTGCTCGAACGAGGAATAATCGGCGATGGTCGATTGGTAGAACGCCGTCTCGAAGTTGGCAAGCGTATGCGAGCTACCGAGGAAATGGCTGCCCGGACCGACTTCGCGTATGGCATCCATCGCCTGGCCCCGCGGGCTGAAATCCATGCCGGCAGCGAGTGCTTGCATCATGGCAAGCTGATCGGCATCCATGACGAACTTTTCGTAGCCGGCGACGAGCCCGGCCTCGAGCCAACCCGCCGCGTGGGTGACGAGGTGCACGCCGGCGAGCAGCGTCGGCAACAAGGTGTGCGCGCTCTCGTAGGCGGCCTGTGCGTCGGCAATCTTTGACGAGCAGAGCGAACCGCCGCTTCGACAGGGGATGCCGAGTCGTCTCGCGAGCTGAGCGGTGGCGAAGATCATCTGCGTCGCTTCCGGCGTGCCGAACGTGGGCGCACCCGAGCGCATGGATACGGCGCCGACGAAAGAGCCCATGATCACCGGTGCGCCCGGCCTGACGAGCTGCGTGAGTGCCATGCCTGCCAAGGTTTCAGCGAGAATTTCCGCCATGCAGCCGGCAGGCGTGACCGGCCCCATCGCTCCGGCGAGCACTGCCGGCACTACGATGGTGCCCTGATTGTGGGCGGCGAATTCTCGCAACGCCCCGAGCATGCGGCCATCGAAGGTGAGCGGCGAATTCGAGTTGATGTTGCCGAGCAGCACGGCATGCGAGTCGACGAATTCGTGGCCGAACAAAATTTGCGCCATGCGGATGGCATCTGCTGCGTGGCCCGGCGTTTCCGGCGTGCCCTCGCAGGCTTGGTCGCTATGGCGAAAGTAGGCGTACTGAACGTCGAGGTGCCGCTTGCCCGGCGGAATGTCCATCGGCTCGCAGGCACTGCCGCCCATGAAATGAATGGCTGGCGCGGTATGGGCGAGCTTGATGAAATTGGTCAGATCTTCGAGGGTGGCATAGCGTCGACCGCGATCGAGATCGGTGACGAAGGGTGGTCCGCCGACCGGCGCGAACACCGTGGCGTCGCCGCCCATCTGCACCGACTTGGCGGGGTTGCGGGCATGCACCTCAAAAATCTTTGGGGCGCTTTCGAGCAGTTTGCGGCAGAGGCCGCGGGGCAAGCGCACGAGCTCGCCCCGCACATCGGCGCCCGCTTCGCGCCAGAGTTGCAGGGAAGGCGGATCACGACGGAACTCGATGCCGATTTCCTGCAGGATCGTCTCGGCGTTGTGCTCGATGATCTCGATGGCCTCGGTGTGCAGCAAATCGACCACCGGAATTTTCCGTTGGATGTAGGCGAGCTTCGCCAGGCCTTGCTGACTACGCTCGGCCCTGCGGGTGTGCCGACTGCGCCTCGAAACCAAACCACCCTCCGACATGCGGCCTCGCTTCGTCCGTCGACTCAGAACAACCGGCAGGGCAGGGTGGCCTCGACCGTCTGCGAATCATCGCGCAGGAAGCGCAGTTCGTAGAGGCCGGGGGCGAGGGGTCCGTCCGCGGTGCGCGTCGCGAGGCTGATTTCGCCCGCGTAGCGCGCATCGAGATCGCCGCGAACGAGCGCGTCACCAACGGCTGCGCCGCTGCGAAACAGACCGATCGAGTCGTGTTTGTTGCCGAGCCCGTTCGACCACCGCACGCGCAGGGGTTCGCCGCCGCGGGTACCGCTCACGGGTATCGACAGTTGCACCGGCAACGCCGGGTCGCGAATGGCGAAGCGATGACGGATGATTTCTTTGTTGTCCTCACCGAGCAAGATCGCATCGTATTCGCCGCTCGGGAAGCTGCGTGTGGCGAAGCGTCCCGCCGG
>RGYP01000025.1 GCA_010031985.1 Gammaproteobacteria bacterium | reverse complement strand
GTTCACGTTCATGGCGCGGGCTGCTTCATGGCGCGGGCTGGTGACGCTCGTTGTACTCGATGAAAAAGTCGTCCGGGTCCCATAGACTCAGTGAGGTCATGGCAATCATGTGCCCTGCAGCGCCGCGCACCTCGAAGCGGTGCGGCGCCGCATGGATGCGCGCACCGAACGCCAACGCCCGTCGATGCACTGCCTCGACATCCCGGCCTTGCATCACGAACACGATGTCACCGATGCCGAGGCGCGAGCGCGCTGCGGGCTCGGGTAATCGCGGACTCGTGAACTCGAGCAGCCCGATCATGCCGATCACGGGATCTTCCGCCTTCAAAATGACGAGATGGGTGCGATCGCCCTTTGCGCCCGCCGCCAGCCCAACGCCGGAGAGCACCACTTCGTCGTCGTACCACACCGACAAACCCAGCACGTCGCGGTAGAACGCGACCGAGCGCTCGATCGAGCGCACGATCAGCGTGGTCCGTTTGACGAGGGGCGGAAAGATGGCGTCGACTTCAGCGAGCATGACTTTCTTTCACCTTCGAAGATGACTGTGCACGATTGGATCCGGTCACCGCGTACGCCATAACAGCGTGAGCGCGGCGGCCGCCATCAGCAAGGTCGGCAACCAGGCGAAGATCGCCGGGTTGCCATTGAAAACGACGGTGCTGCTTTCGAGCATCTGCTGCACCAGAAAAAAAGCCATGCCGAGCAGCAGTCCGAGACCGACGCGTACCCCCGCTCCGCTCGAACGCAGAGACCCGAACATGAACGGCAAGGCAAGCAGCACCGCAAAGATGGGCGCCAGCGTACGGGCGATCCTCGACCACAACGCAAAAGCCGCCTCGCGACTGTCGAGTCCGTTGGCGTCGAGATGCCGCACCATTCTCCACAGCACCGCGGTGGGCAGCTGCGCGGGCACGGTTGCCGCAATACCCAGAAATTCGGCCGTGACGTTCGACTCGAGCACGCGACGCGGAATTTTTTGACTGATGACGCGATCTGCAGCAAAACGAGTCTCTGCATATTGCTCGAGCGCCCAGGATCCGCTCTCCGCCGCGCTCGCACTCACCGCACGGCCCATCGCCGCCAGTCGACCATCGGCGCCGATTTCGTAGACCATCATGCCACCGAATCGCGCCTCGCCGGTCTGTCGCTCGACGTTGACGAGCAGATTGCCGTCGCGCACCCACGCATCGCCCGAGCCTGAAAAACTGACGTTGGCAACTTTGGCGAAGGCTTTTTGTTGACGGGCCAACTGCTGCAGCGGCGGGCCGAGCGCTTCGCCGAGCAGCGAACCGATGACCGCGAGCACCACGCCAGCGATCGCCACGGATCTTGCGATCTGCCAGACCGACAAACCGGCAGTGCGCATTACGATCAATTCGCTACCACGGGCGAGCGTGCCGAGCCCCATCAATGCGCCGATCAAGGCGCTGATCGGCAACAACTCCCAACCCTGTTGCGGCAAATTGAGCAGCACGAAAAGCAGCGCATCGACCGTGGAGTAGCTGCCGATGCCGATGTCATCTTGCTGACCCATGAACAGAAACAGCGCCCCGAGCGACAGCAGCACCAGCACGACCATCGACACGCCACCGAGTACGGCGCGCATGACGTGACGCTCGAGCACACCGAGGAAAGTCATGCGCCTGCTCCGACCGAAGGTGGCGCGAATGCCGAGAGATCTCGGTGACGCAGACGCGCACGTAAATCGGGGAACGCAATCACGCCGAGCGTCAGCAAGGCGACGAGCAAATGCACCCACCAAAGGCCGAGTGCGGCGGGCACCGCGCCCTTGGCAAGCCAAACTTTGGCGGCCGAGACCAGACTGAAATAGACGAAGTACACGACGATGGCGAGCCAGATGCGCGCGTAACGGCCTTGCCGCGGCCGCAGTCGCGAAAGCGGCACGGCGAGCAAGGACAGCACGAAGACCATGACCGGCGCCGCCAAACGCCAATGAAATTCTGCACGCAGTTCGGCATCGTTGGTCGACCAAAGTGTTGTCGTGGGGATCGCGTCGAGCTCGCCCGCCTGGCTTGTCATCGGCGGAACGCGCACCGGAATGACGTTGCTCGCGAAGCGCACGATGCGAAAATCTCGCGAGCCCGGCGTGCCCTCGTATCGCTCGCCGTCGAAAAGCGTCAAGGTGTGCAAGCTGCCATCGGCCGAGACCTGGTGACGCGCACGCTTCGCCACCGCGATTTCGTATCGATCACCACGCACGCGCTTGACGAAGATTCCTTCG
This sequence comes from Gammaproteobacteria bacterium, assembly GCA_010031985.1. GTDB lineage: Bacteria > Pseudomonadota > Gammaproteobacteria > Steroidobacterales > Steroidobacteraceae > UBA964. The sequence continues at coordinate 10,504 of RGYP01000025.1, read as the reverse complement.
AGGGTGCCGTCCGCGGCTGCCGACTGCGCATAGAACACCGCCGAGCCGCCGCCGAAACTGCGGAACTTGCCGGGGGCGATCGGCGCAAACTCACCGGCCTGCAAAGCGCTCGCACGCAGCGCCTCGACCCGCGCAGCCGCCGCCGGCGCGGTAACCAGCGTGAGCCAAGCAACGAGTGTCGCCACCACGAACGCGAGCAGCATGACCGGGGCGTGAATACGCCAGCGATCTACGCCGCACGCGAGCACTGCGGTCATTTCGCTGTCGTGATAAAGACGCCCGAAGGCGAGCATGATGCCGAGCAGCAGCCCGACCGGGAGCAGCACGGAGAGGTTGCTGATGGCACCAAACCAAACGAGTTCGAGCACCACGTCGCGCGGAAAACCCTGCTCCGCCGCCCGCGCCAACACGGTGGCGACCTGATTGGTGAGCAGGATCACGAGCAGCACGGTTGTCACCCCGAGCCAGGTGCCTAGGGTTTCGCGCAGGATGTATCGGGAGAGGATTTGCGCCACCAACTTCGCTTCCGAGGGTCGCGACCCCTGAAGGGGCCCGGAAAACGATAGAATGTTACGTCAACTGGCACGGCCCGTGGTGCAGGGAAGCACCCTTCTACCCTCTGGCCGTATCCTCGCGGAGGTTCTCATGCAGTTCGAGATTTTTACGGGTAGCACGGCGCAGGTTCAGGCCGATTGCATCGTCGTCGGCGTTCACGAGGGCAGCGCCCTTTCACCTCTGGCTGCAGCGCTCGATCGGCAGTGCGCGGGCAAGCTCACGCGTTTTTTGAAATCGGGCGATTTCACGGGTCGACTCGGCGAGACGCTGCTGCTGCCCGCCTTCGCGCGCATGAAAGCCGAGCGGATTCTGCTCGTCGGCCAGGGGCGCACCGAAGTCAACCGCAAAGCCTGGCGCAAAGCGCTGCATGCGGCCGTCTCGGCTCTCTCGCGCACGCGCTGCAAGACGGCGGCGATCGCCCTCACCCGCCCGGCGCCCCGCGAACTCGACGATTACCTCTTTGCACGCTCGGCGGCCGAGATCGCACATGCTGCGCTCTATCGCATCAATGATTTGAAGTCGGGCAAGAAGCCCGCTCCGCCCGTGCTGGCGCGCCTCAAATTCGGCCCGGTGCGCCCGACCGCGGCAGCGAGCGCACGTCGCGGTCTGACCCATGGCAATGCCTCGGGCAACGGTGCCCTCCTCATGCGCAACCTCGCGAATCTTCCCGGTAACGTCTGCACGCCGAGCTATCTTGCCGAACAGGCCTTGCGGCTCGGCGAGCAGCACGCGAACCTCGCGGTGCGCGTGCTGGAAGAAGCAGAAATCCGCGCCGAAAAAATGGGCTGCTTCCTGGCCGTCACCGCCGGCAGCGAACAACCGCCGCGCTTCATCATCATGGAATACAAAGGACCGAGAGCGCGTCGCGCACCGCTCGTGTTGGTCGGCAAGGGCATCACCTTCGACACCGGTGGCATCTCGCTCAAAGATCCGGGTGCGATGGACGAAATGAAGTTCGACATGTCGGGGGCTGCCGCAGTGATCGGCGCCATGGCGACGGTGGCCGAGTTGCAGTTGCCGCTCAACGTGGTTGCCCTGATTCCCACCTGCGAAAACATGCCGAGCGGGCGCGCCATCAAACCGGGTGACATCGTGACCAGCGCCGCCGGTCTGACGGTCGAAATCCTCAACACCGATGCCGAGGGTCGACTGATTCTTTGTGACGCCCTGCATTACGCGCGACGTTACAAGCCCCAGGCCGTCGTCGATCTCGCCACGCTGACCGGCGCCTGCGTGATCGCGCTCGGTCATCATCACACGGGCATCATGGCGAACGATGATGCGCTCGCGCAGGAGCTGGTCGAGTCGGGGCTGCGCGCCGATGACCGAGCCTGGCAGTTGCCCTGCACCGAAGAATACGCCGAACAACTCAAGAGCAACTTCGCCGATCTCGCCAACGTCGCAGGGCGCGATGGTGGCGCACTGACCGCGGCCGCTTTCCTCGGCAAGTTCACGACGGGGATGAGTTGGGCACACATGGACATCGCGGGCTCGACCTATGCGAGCGGCGCCAACAAAGGCAGCACCGGTCGCCCGATGGCTCTGCTCACCGACTTTCTGGTCCGTCGCGCAGGACGCTAAATACCCGCCATGGACAAGGTCTATTCGCCCGGCGATATCGAGCAGCGCCTCTACGCGCGCTGGGAAGCTTCGGGCTTGTTTGCACCGCGAAGCGACTCGACAGGCTATTGCATCGTGATTCCGCCGCCCAACGTCACGGGCACGCTGCACATGGGCCACGCGTTTCAGGACACGATCATGGACGCGCTGACCCGCTATCACCGCATGCGCGGCGAGGCGACGCTGTGGCAGCCCGGCACCGACCACGCGGGCATCGCGACGCAGATGGTCGTCGAGCGGCAACTCGAAGGCGAAGGCACGACGCGCGCCGCGCTCGGGCGCGAGCGCTTCATCGAGCGGGTCTGGAAATGGAAAGGCGAATCGGGCGGAACGATCGCCCGTCAAATGCGCCGACTCGGCGCTTCGGTCGACTGGTCGCGCGATCGCTTCACCATGGACGAGGGTTTGTCGCACGCAGTCACCGAGGTTTTCGTTCGCCTCCATGAAGAAGGCCTGATCTATCGCGGCAAGCGACTCGTCAACTGGGATCCGGTCCTGCAGACGGCAGTGTCCGATCTCGAGGTTTTGAGCACCGAAGAAGACGGCTCGCTCTGGCATCTGCGCTATCCGCTCGAAGACGGCAGCGGACATGTGATCGTCGCTACCACGCGCCCCGAGACCTTGCTTGGCGATACCGCCGTCGCCGTCAACCCCAAGGACGAGCGTTACGCGGCGCTCGTCGGCAAGTCGCTGCGTCTGCCCATCGTCGGCCGCCTGATCCCGATCATTGCTGATGACTACGTCGACCCCGAGTTCGGCTCCGGCTGCGTCAAGATCACGCCCGCCCACGACTTCAACGATTACGAGGTGGGCGCGCGGCACGGTCTTGCGCAGATCAACGTATTCACGCCGGATGCACGGCTGAACGATACCGTTCCCGAACCGCTGCGCGGACTCGATCGCTTCGCCGCCCGCGAACGCGTGCTCGCCGAGCTCGAGGCGGCCGGCCTCATCGAGCGTATCGACAAACACAAACTCATGGTTCCGCGTGGCGATCGCTCTGGCGCCGTCATCGAGCCCTATCTCACCGACCAGTGGTACGTGAAGATCGCACCGCTCGCGGAGCCTGCGATCGAAGCCGTGCGCAACGGCTCGATCCGCAACTCTTTGACGGCGACTGCGTCAGCGCCGTCGCCGACCGCTGGATCGTCTCGCGTCTCGGCGGAACCTTGCGTCAGGTCGATCAGGCCTTCGCCGAGTATCGTTTCGACTACGCGGCCTCGGCCCTCTATGAATTCACCTGGTACGAGTTCTGCGACTGGTATCTCGAGCTCACCAAGCCCGTGCTGCAGTCCGAGCACACCTCGACCGAAGCCAAGCGTGCCGCGCGGCGTACGCTCGTGAGCGTGCTCGAGACGCTGTTGCGCGCCCTGCATCCGCTGATGCCCTTCATCACCGAAGAAATCTGGCAGCGTGTCGCACCACTCGCCGGCGTGAATCCGACCTCAGAGAAGACCATCATGACCGCCGCCTGGCCCAAGGCCGTCGACTGGGCGCGGGATCCGGCGGCCGAGACCGATGTCGAATGGATCAAGGCCTTCGTGCTCGGCGTGCGACAGATTCGCGGCGAGATGGACATCAGCCCGTCGCGTCGACTGCCCGTGCTGCTCGAGAATGCCGAAGCCAGCGACCGTAGCCGTCTCGTCGTTCACGAAAATTACTTGCAACGACTCGCCGGGCTCGAGAGCCTGCGCGTGCTCGAAGCGGCCGAGACCGCCCCGCCCTCGGCGACCGCCGTCATGGGTGCGATGCGAGTGCTCGTGCCGATGGCGGGCGTGATCGACCCGCAGGCCGAGGCCATGCGGCTCGACAAACGCATCGCCAAGACCCGCGATGAAATCAAGCGCGCGAACGCCAAACTCGCCAACGAGAACTTCGTGCGCAACGCACCACCCGAGGTCGTCGCTCAAGAACAAACCCGTATCGCCGACTTCGAACGCACCCTCGCCAGCCTCGAGGGCCAGCTCGCGCGGGTACGCGAGTTGCTCTGACGATGGCGCGCGTTCTGCTCGTCGTCGCGCTGCTCGGTGTCGTCGTCATTTATCTTTGGCGACGTCGACGCACGGTATCGGCATCGACCTCGACGGCCGATACGTCGACCGACGCGGCCAGCTTACCGCTGCTGCCAGGCGCGCGAACCCGGATCCTCGAGCAGCACGTAAGGCTGTGGCATAGACTGCCCGCGCCCCTGCAGGAGCGGCTGCTGCCGCGCCTCGATGAGTTCCTCGAGCGCATCCCCTTCACCGGCGCCCACGATTTTACGGTTACCGAAACCATGCGCACGGTGATCGCCGCACAGGCTTGCATCGTGACGCTTGGCCACGATCACTACCCTTTCGATGATCTGCACGGCATCACCCTGCATCCCGACGAATTCGTGGTCGAGGAATCGGAAGAGGACGAAGACACGGGCGTCGTCACCGAGGGCTATCGGACGCTCTCGGGGCAAGCCCACGGCAGCGATCGACTGGTGCTGTCGTGGCGCGACGTCGAAGAGGCGCAATCACGCGACGATGGCTACAACGTCGTCGTCCACGAGGTGACGCACTTCCTCGAACATAGCCACCCCGGAGGCGACCCGGCGGCGCATGCTGCGCTCACGGCGGCGTACGAGGCGCTTTGCGAGGCCGTCGATCGCGGTGAAGAGACCCTGCTCGACCCCTATGGCGCCGAAGATCTGACCGAGTTCCTCGCCGTGGCGGCGGAGTTTTTCTTTGAGCGGCCTGCGGAACTCGCCGCGCGTCACCCGACGCTTTACGTGCTGTTGCGCGACTCGTTCCGGCTCGACCCCGCGAGTTGGGCACCGGTCGGCAACGCTTCGTCGTAGTTTTCCGGGCGTTTCGCCATCTCGGCGCGGAAAAACGGCTTGAAGAGCGCCATGTCGGCCACGTAGTCGTCGGTCGGCATTTGCGGCGGACCGAAGACCACGCGCTTGCGCAAGAAATCGAGCGCGACGGGCACGATCGGCACGCGAGCGCCCCGGGCGACGTGATGAAAGCCGTGCTTCCAGTCGAGCACTCTGCTGCGTGTGCCCTCGGGCGCCAGCGTGAGGATCATGGAGTCACGCTTGTCGAATTCTTCGATGTAGGCCTGCACCACGTGGCCAGCGCGGCTACGGTCGATGGCGACCGCACCGAAGTGTCGACCGAGCGCCCCGAAAGGCCCGCGCAGGGCCGTGTGTTTGGCGAACCACAGCGTATCGATCTGCAGCGCGAGATACACCAGGAAGCCGACGACGAAATCCCAGTTCGACGTATGCGGTGCGACGACGAGCACGAATTTCCGCAGGTTGGGCAGGTTGCCCTCGATGCGCCAACCGGCGAGCCAAAGCCCCGTGGTCCCGACCGCGCGCCGCCACGCACTTCGAACTTTTGGCGTTTCGGGTGGGAGTTGCGGAAATCGACTCATCGACCTGGCACCCGCAGCAACACCAAGCCGCCGAAAATGAACAAGACGATGATGGATGAGACCGACAGTCTCGAGTCACCGGTGAGTAGCGCCACCGTCCCGATCAGCATCGGACCGAGAAAGCTCGCGAACTTGCCCATCATGTTGAAGAAGCCGAAAAACTCGCCGCTCTTTCCTTGCGGTACGAGCCGACCGAACATCGATCGCGAGAGGCTCTGGATACCGCCCTGCACCAAGCCCACCACCACGGCCAGTGCAAAGAATTCGGTGACGGTATCAAGAAAATACGCATAAACGGTCGCCGAGAGATAAACCACGATGCACAGCAGGATGCCGCGCTTCGGGCCCCAGCGGTTACCGAGCCAGCCGAGCGCAAGCGCCGACGGAAAGGCCACGAACTGCGTCAGTAGTAGCGCTGCAAGCAGACTCGATGAGGGCAGCCCGAGCGCCACGCCGTAGTCGACCGCCATCGTGTAGATGGTGTGTACACCGTCGATGTAGAGCCAATACGCCAACAAAAAAAGCGTGATGTCTCGGTACTTGCCGACGTCGCGCAAAGTGCCACGCAATTCGCGCAAACCCTCGCGAGCCGCACCAATCACACCGATAGCGGTGCTGGCCGATGCGCGCTCCCTGACGTTGATGGCCGCGGGCAGCATGAACAAAAACCACCAGCCCGCCGCCATCACGAACGAGGCCTGCACGGCGGCGGCCGCATCGGCGAGACCGAACCAATGCGGCTTCAGCGTCATCAAAACGTTGATGGCGAACAACAGTCCGCCGCCAAGGTAGCCGAGCGAGTAGCCGAGCGCCGACACCTGATCGAGTTCGTGTTCGGCCGCCACGTCGAGCAACAACGAATCGTTGAAGATGTTGCCGGCGTTGAAGCCGATGCAGCCCATCATGAAACAGGCTGCCGCCCACCACCACTCACCCTGACCGATGAAACCGAGCGCAGCCGTGCCGACGACGCCGACCGTGGTCCAGATCACGAGCTGGCGCTTGCGGCTTGCGGTGCGATCGGCGATGGCGCCGAGCACGGGCGCGAGCACGGCAACCAGCAACCCCGCCAGACCGTTGGCGAAACCAAGCCGCGAGGTACTGACCGTGGGGTCAACCCCCGTGCTCCAAAATTTTTGAAAGAACACCGGAAAGAAACCGGCGAGCACTGTGGTCGCGAAGGCGGAGTTGGCCCAGTCGTAGAGCGCCCAGGAAATCGTTTCGCGACGTTTGTAGGGGCTCTGGGTTTCGATGGGCCTATCCCCGCTCAGTGGGCCTGTTCGCGAGTTTCGCGGAACGTGACGTCAGGCCAACGCTCGATCGTCAGATCGAGATTGACCCTCGAGGGAGCAAGATATACGAGCGCCCCGCTGTGATCCACCGCCAAGTTGTCATAGGCCTTGCTGCGGAATTCGGCGAGCTTGCGCTCGTCGCTGCAATAGACCCAGCGTGCCGTATGCACGCTGATGGGCTCGAAGCTGCACTGCACGGCGTATTCGTCGGCCAGGCGGAACGCGACCACCTCGAACTGCAACTGCCCGACCGCACCCAAGATCATGTCGTTGTTGCGCAGCGGCCGGAACAGCTGCGTGGCACCCTCCTCGCAGAGTTGCCCGAGCCCCTTGCCGAGGGCTTTCATTTTGAGCGGATCGCGCAGCACCGCGCGACGGAAAAGTTCCGGCGCGAAATTGGGGATGCCCGTGAACCCGAGTTCTTCGCCCTCGGAAAAGGTGTCGCCGATGTTGATCGTGCCGTGATTGTGCAAACCGATGATGTCGCCCGCATAGGCGTCTTCGGCGGCCGAGCGATCGGAGGCCAGAAAAGTGAGCGCATCGGCGATGCGCACGTCTTTGTCGAGCCGCACGTGATGCAGCTTCATGCCACGACTGTACTTTCCCGAGCACAGGCGCAGGAAAGCGATCCGATCGCGATGCGCGGGATCCATGTTCGCCTGGATCTTGAAGACGAATCCGGTCAGCTTTTCTTCGGTGGGCCCCACTTCGCGCTGACGAGTCGGCCGCGGCAAGGGCCCGGGCGCGTGCCGCGTGAACGCTTTCAAAAGTTCTTCGACACCGAAATTGGCGATGGCCGAACCAAAGAATACCGGAGTCTGCTTGCCGGCACGGTAGCGCTCGAGACTGAATTCCTGCGTCGCACCGCGCACGAGCTCGATCTCCTCGTCGAAGGCCATCGCCTGATCACCGAGCAACTCCCGGCCCGCGGCGCTGCGCAAGCCCTCGATGACGACGTTCTCGCCGACGCGCCCACGCTCGCCCGCCTCGTAGACATAGATGCGATCTTCGACAAGGTGGTAGATACCCTTGAGCTCGCGACCCATGCCGATCGGCCAGGTGACCGGTGCCGTGGCGATCCCCAGCACCTTCTCGATCTCGTCGAGCAATTCGATGGGCGCCCGACCATCGCGATCGAGCTTGTTGATGAAGGTCATGATCGGCGTATCGCGCAGCCTGCAGACTTCCATCAGCTTGATGGTGCGCTCTTCGACGCCCTTCGCGCAGTCGATCACCATCAGTGCCGAGTCGACCGCGGTCAGGGTGCGGTAAGTGTCTTCAGAGAAATCCTCGTGGCCCGGGGTGTCGAGCAAGTTCACGATGCAGTCGTTGTACGGAAACTGCATCACCGACGAGGTGACGGAAATACCGCGCTGCTGCTCGAGCCGCATCCAGTCCGAGGTGGCGTGGCGCGCAGCCTTGCGGCCCTTGACGGTACCGGCGAGCTGAATCGCACCACCGAACAGCAGCAGCTTTTCGGTGAGCGTGGTCTTGCCCGCATCGGGGTGAGAGATGATTGCGAATGTGCGCCGTCGCGCGACTTCGTCGCCGAGTTTCATGAGACGCCCGTGAAGGTCAGCGGTTGAGGGTGAGGCGCATCACGACCGCGTCTTCGCGACCATGCTCCGCCTGGTAATAGCCGCGACGCACACCCACCTGCTGCAGTCCCATCGCCTGATAGAGACGAACGGCAGCGAGATTGCTCGGACGCACTTCGAGGAAAAGATCCTGCGCGGCAGCGGCTCGCGACAAATCGATGAGATGTTGCAGCAGGCGGCGCCCGAGGCCACGACAGCGATATTCGGGGCGCACGCAAAGATTGAGTACGTGAGCCTCGCCCGCACCGACACTGAGAATGCCGTAGCCCACCAGCAAGTCATCGAGCTCGGCCACGCGGCAAACGTATCCGGCGCGCAAACAGTCGCGGAAGATCCCCTCGCTCCAGGGAAAGGCGTAGCCCGCGCGCTCGGCGGCGATCACCGCCGGGACGTCCTCCTCGGCCATGCGCCGAAACGCGAGCTGCGGAATCCATAAATCTTTGGGCAGGGTTGCCATGACTCTCAGACTGCGGGAGGCAGGTCAGCGAACACCCGACGGGCGAACTTGAGATCTTCCCAAGCCTTGCGCTTTTCGCCGGGGCTGCGCAGCAGATAGGCCGGATGATACGTGACCACGACCGGCGTGTTGAGCGCTCCGAAGCGATGCACCGTGCCGCGCAACTTGCCGAGCGTCGAGTCGGTGCCGAGCAGGTTCTGCGCCGCCACGCGCCCAAAGGCCAAAATGATCTGCGGCCGCAGCAACGCCACCTGTCGATGCAGGTACGGCAGGCATTCACTCACCTCCTCGGGGCGCGGGTCACGATTGTCGGGTGGTCGGCACTTGAGGACGTTGGCGATGTAAACGGTTTCGCGCGGCAGCTCAATCGCCGCCAACATGGCGTTCAGCAACTGGCCGGCCGCACCGACGAAAGGCTCACCCTGACGATCTTCGTCAGCGCCCGGCGCCTCACCCACCACCATCCACCGGGCGGTAGTGTCCCCGACGCCGAAGACCGTTTGGGTCCTCCCCTGATGCAGTGCGCAAAGCGTGCACTCGCTGACGCAGGCCCGCAGCGCGGGCCAGTCGAGACTGGCAGGGTCGCGCCGGGGCGCCGCAGCGGCCTCAGGCGCCGGCGGATGCCTCGGCACCCATACGTCGATGCCGAGCGCCTCGAGGTAGCGCGCTCGGCGCGCCGCGTCAGCCATTTTGGGAATCGGCAGGGGCACGCGGTACGCCCGCGCGACGCAGCCGACGGAACAGCCACAAGATCGGCGCGAGCAGTACGTACACCGAGAACAGGAACAGCAGCATCGTCGGCGGCTCGGCGACGACCAGCGCGAGCGAGATCGGCACGATCACGAAATAGAAAAATTTCATGCGCGCGTTCCAGTCGATTTGCTTGACGCTGGGGTAAGGAAATCCGGACACCATCATCACGCCCGCGAAGGACACGACCGAAAAACAGAGCGCGAGCCCGGTGAGTCCCGGCTCGGTCCACTCACTGGAAAACCAGACGAAGGCCGCGACCAGACCTGCTGCCGAAGGGCTCGGCAAGCCTTCGAAATAACGCTTGTCGACGGTCGCTGCGCGAGCATTGAACCGCGCGAGCCTGAGGGCCGCACAGGCCACATAGAAAAACGAGGCAATCCACCCAAAGCGCGCCCAAGAGGCGCCATATTCGGCGATCGCCGCGACCCCCCACTGATAGGCGACGAGTGCCGGCGCCACACCGAAGGCCACCATGTCGGCGAGGCTGTCGTATTCCTTGCCAAAGACGCTCTCAGTGCCGGTCCAACGCGCGACACGCCCATCGAGACCATCGAACACCATGGCGAGAAAGATGGCCGGCCCAGCGCGCTCGAAGTCGCCGTTGATGGCCGAGATGATGGCGAAAAAACCGCAGCCCAGGCAGGCGGTGGTCAGCAGATTGGGCAACAGATAGATGCCGCGACGCTTCGGTGCGGGGGACGGCGGCGAGTTTGCTGGGTTACTCAAGGGCCTCGGGCTCACGATGGCTAAAAAACCAGCTCATCATAGGGGGCTAAACCTTTCGGGACAATCGCCGCGCCCGTAACATGTCGCACCCCGAC
>RGYP01000240.1 GCA_010031985.1 Gammaproteobacteria bacterium | reverse complement strand
GTCAATGCGCCGCAGAGCGCCATCCTCGGCATGCACAAGATCCAGGATCGCCCCGTGGTGGTGAACGGCCAGATCGTCGTGCGACCGATGATGTATCTCGCCGTCAGCTACGACCATCGCATCATCGACGGTCGCGAAGCCGTACAGTTCCTGGTGGCGATCAAAGATTGCCTCGAGGATCCGGGTCGCATGCTGCTCGGACTTTGAACCCCGTGAGCTTTGAATCCCATGAGTGATTTCGACGTCATCGTGATCGGCGGGGGTCCGGCCGGATATCCGACCGCCATCCGCGCTGGGCAAAACGGTTTGAAGGTCGCCTGCATCGACGAGTGGAAGAACTACGACGGCAGCACCGCCTTCGGCGGCACCTGCCTCAATGCGGGCTGCATTCCCTCGAAGGCGCTGCTCGAGTCCTCAGAGCTTTTTCACAGGGCGCAGGCCGAGTTCGCGACCCACGGCATCAAGACCGGAGCGGTCGCCATCGACATTGCGGCGATGCAAAAGCGCAAGGCTGGCATCGTCAAGACCATGACCGGTGGCATCGTGCAGTTGCTCAAGGCGGCGGGCGTGACGGCACTGCAGGGTCACGGCAAGTTGCTCGCGGGCCGGCAAGTGCAATTCACGGCGCACGATGGCGGCGTCAAAGTTTTCACGGCAAAGCACGTCGTGCTCGCGAGTGGATCGCAGCCCATGCCGCTCAAGACCGCCCCTTTCGACGGCAAACACGTCGTCGACAGCTGGGGGGCGCTCGAGTTCGCGAGCGTGCCGAAGCGTCTCGGCGTGATCGGCGCGGGAGTCATTGGTCTTGAGCTCGGTAGTGTTTGGCGGCGGCTCGGAGCCGACGTGGTCGTGCTCGAGGCGATGCCCGCGTTTCTCGCAATGGCGGACCAGCAGCTCGCCAAGGAAGCACTCAAGCATTTCAAGAAGCAGGGTCTCGATCTGCGGCTCGGCGCCAAGGTGACGGCGGCCAGTGTCAAGGGTGACGTCGTCGAGGTCAGTTACACCGATGCGGCGGGTGCCGCGCAATCTTTGACGGTAGATCGATTGATCGTCTGCATCGGTCGTCGCCCGTATACCGGCAATCTGCTCGGCGAGGGTACGGGGGTCATCGTCGATGAGCGCGGCTTCATCAAAGTGGACGAGCATTGCCGCACCGATGCCGACAACGTCTGGGCCGTCGGTGACTGCGTGCGTGGTCCGATGCTCGCGCACAAGGGCAAGGAAGAGGGCGTCGCGGTGGCCGATCGCATCGCCGGGCTCTACGCCCACGTGAACTACGACGCCATTCCGTCGGTGGTCTACACCGCACCGGAGATCGCCTGGGTCGGCGCCACCGAAGAGCAGGTGAAGGCGAGCGGTCGCGAATACAAGGTGGGCAGCTTTCCGTTCCTCGCGAGCGGTCGGGCGCGCGCGATGGAGGCGGGCCAGGGCTTTGCCAAGGTCATCGTCGCCAAAGACGACGATCAAATTTTGGGCGTGCACATCATCGGCCCGATGGCGGGCGAGTTGATCGCCGAGGCCGTGCTCGCGATGGAGTATTCGGCGAGCGCCGAAGATCTGCAGCGCACGATCCACGCCCACCCGACGTTGTCCGAAGCACTGCACGAAGCCGCACTCGCGGCGGACAAGCGCGCGATCGACATGCCGAATCGCTGATCTCGCCTCAGGCGCTGCGCCTGACCGAGATCACGTTGTCGACCGCGGACAAGCGCCGCGAGAGATCGGCGAGTTGCGCAAGGTCGCGCACGCGCGTGCGCAGGATCGTGGTCGCCGTGCCGCGCGTACGGTCGGTCGTCGTCTGCAGGCTCTCTAGGCTGAGGTTGGCGGTGGCGACGAGATCGGAGAGATCGCGCACCAGGCCGCGCCGATCCCAGGCCACGATCGACAACTCCACGGCGATCGTCGCCGAATCGTCTTCGCTCCAATCGACTCGCAGGCAACGCTCCGGATGAGTCGCGCGCATGCGCAGCAAACTCGCGCAGCGTGCGGCATGCACCGTGACGCCACGACCCAAAGTCACGTAGCCGAGTACCGCCTCAGGCGGCACCGGTGCGCAGCACTTGGCAAAGGTCATCGGCAGGTCGCCGACGCCCTCGATTTTTACTGGACTACGTGATGCAGCAGCGCTCGGCGTCTTACGCGATCGACGCGTTTTGGCCGGCACTGACGGTCGTGCATGCACGTCGGCATCTGCCGTGCGTGCGGGGCCCGGTGCAAGCCGCGCTGCCGCCTGCAGCAGTTGCGTCACCGTCACCTCGCCCTCGCCGAGCCAACGAAAGAGCTGCGCGGAATCATGCGCCTTCAATTCGTTGGCGAGCGCAGAGACGTGCTCGAGCGTGATGCCGAGCCGCGACAGCTCGCGTTCGACGAGGACGCGTCCGGCCGCCTCGTTTTCACCGGCATCGACGCGCCTGAACCAGCTGCGCAACTTCGCGCGACTGCGCGGCGAGGCGAGATAGCCCTCCTGAATCAACCAATCGCGGCTCGGTGATTCGTGTTTGCCGGTGATGATCTCGACGACCTGACCGTTCGCGAGCGCTTGTGTCAACTGCACGATGCGTCCGTTCACCTTGGCGCCGCGACAGCGGTGGCCCAAGCTCGTGTGCACCTGATAGGCGAAATCGAGCGGTGTCGCGCCGCGCGGCAGGTCGATCACCTCGCCGCGGGGCGTGAGCGCGTAGACGCGATCCTCGAAAAGCTCGGCACGAACTCGGTCAATGAAATCGGGATCGTTGGAGGTCGCTCCCGGCTCCGCAGGTTCGAGCAGTTGGCGCACCCACTCGATTTTGCGCTCGTAGCTGGCGTCGCGCGGACCGTCCTCCTTGTAACGCCAGTGTGCTGCCACGCCGAGTTCGGCCTGTTCGTTCATCTCGCGCGTACGGATCTGGATTTCCACCGATTTTCCGCCAGGGCCGATCACGGCCGTGTGGATCGAGCGATAGAAATTGTCTTTGGGGGTGGCGATGTAGTCGTCGAACTCGCCCGGAATGTACGTCCAGCGACCATGTACAGCACCGAGTGCCGCGTAGCAATCCGGTACGCTCGCGCAGACGATGCGCACGGCGCGCACATCGAAGAGCTGCTCGAACGACAGACCTTTGCGCTGCATCTTCCGATGGATGCTGAAGATGTGTTTCGGTCTGCCATAAACTTCGGCGTGGAGGCCCTCGCGAGCCAGTAAATCATTGATCTCGGTACGCAGATCCGCGATGTAGCGTTCGCGATCGGCCCGTCGCTCGGCGAGTGCGCCGGCGATCGCCTTGTATTGCTCGGGCTCGAGGTATCGGAAGGCGAGATCTTCGAGCTCCCACTTGATCTGCCAGACGCCGAGCCGATTGGCGAGCGGTCCGAACACCGCGCGTGCCTCGCCCGCGAGTCGTCGTCTCGCAGTCTCGGGCAGCGCTTTGGCGACTCGCAGGCGCGCAAGTTGAATGCCGATGCGGGCGATCACGAGTCGCGGGTCGGCGACGATGGCGAGCAGCATCTTGCGCAACACCTCGGCCTGCGCCTCATCGAGGCGTTCGCCGTCACGCCACTGCGCCTGATTGCCGAAGTCGCCGAGGCG
>RGYP01000239.1 GCA_010031985.1 Gammaproteobacteria bacterium | reverse complement strand
AGCTCTTCGGTGCAACGCGGCACCAAAGATTCGAGGTCCGCGGCCCTGCCGACGTCACCGGCGAGAACCAGGGCGCGCCGACCGTGACTTCGGATTTCGAGGGCGAGGGAGTCGAGATCGCCACGGGTGCGCGCAGCGACGGCAACGTCGGCGCCCGCAGCGGCCAGCGCGAGCGCGATCGCGCGACCGATACCGCGCCCGGCACCCGTCACGAGGGCCGTTTTGCCATCGAGACGGAACCGGGTTGCGATCTCCATGAGTGGCTACCAGCGGCCGGTGAGTTCGATGCCGTAGGTGCGTGGCGTACCGAAGTAAACCTGCGTGAGGCTGCCGAAGCCCGGGCCAAAGTCGATCATGTTCTGGATGTACTTCTTGTCCATCAGATTCTTCGACCAGAGCGCCACATCGACCTTCGTGCCACCGACCTCGACGCCGTCGAAAGACAACCGTGCATTGACGAGCGTGTGGCTCGGTACCCGCGTGTCGTTGGCGAGCGCCGAGTTGACCGAGGCGGGATCGGTGGCGGGCAATACTTTGATCGGATAGGCATAGAGCGTGTAGTTGCCGATGTAGCTCGCATCGAGCAGCAAGCGCGCCTCGGCGCCGAATACGTTGCCGAGCGCGGCATCTAGGGTTGCCGAGAGCGTGGTCTCGGGCAAGTGGGTGAGGGCGCGGTTGAAGGCGACCTCGACCCCACGATCGACGTAGCGATCGAAATCGCCGTCCATCTTGCCGAGGGCGAACTGCAGCCGTGTGCCCTGCGGGAACTGCCAGCCGAGTTCCACCTCGAGTCCTTTCACATTCGCTTCACCGGCATTTTTGATCGAGGAGTTGGCAGCGCCCTTGGCTTCGAAGATCGAGAGCTGCATGTCCTGCGAATCGTTGCTGAAGAGCGCGACATTCGCGTAACCGCGGTTGTCGGCGAACAGCCACTTGCCACCGATTTCCGTCGACTTGAGGCTCTCGGGCAGATAGGGCGTCTGCACTTGAGCGACATTCACCGGAATCGGGTTGGAGGGATCGCCGGCCTCGCCGTTGAAGCCGCCACTCTTGAAGCCCTCGGCATATTTGATGTACCCCGAGAACGAGTCATTCGGCTTCCAAGTGAGCACTGCAAGCGGTGTCGTGTCGGAGAAATTGGTTTTGGCGCGGGTGATGCAAGGCACGTAATCGAAAATACCGACCAGGCCTGCGCAGCGCGCGATCGACTTGTCTTCGTCGGTGTATCGCAGACCTGCGGTTACCGAGAACTGGTCGTTGATCGCGTAATCGAGTTGACCGAAGGCGGCGAACGCCTGCGTCTTGAAGCCGTACTGCGATTTGAAGCGCACGCCGACGGCAGGTCCGAATTCGACGAAGAAGGCCTGCGGGTTGTCGGTGAAGCCATCGTCCTCAAAATAATAGAGACCAGCGACGTAGTTAAGATCGCCGCTGTTGCCGATCCACTGCAACTCCTGTGATACCGAGTCGTAGTCGGAGAGGCGCTGTGTATGAGCGATGTTGAGCGGCGAGCCGTCGAGATCGAGGCCGTCTTCCCAAGTGAGTTTGCGCTGCGCCGTGATCGAACGCAGCGTGTTGTTGTCGTTCAGCTGCCACTCGAGAGTGAGCGAATGACCTTGAGTTTTCGAGCGCTCGAAGGATGGGCCATCGACCGTGGCCTTTTCTTGTCGCGACGTCGAAACGTAGGGCGCAAGAAAGGGCAGCAGCGCCCGATACAACTGCGAGTGCGAAGCGTTCTGGTCGATGTCGTTGTAGTCGCCACGGTAGGCGATCTTGAAAGAATCATTGACCGGTACGTCGACGGCGAGACGGGCGCTCTTGCTGTCGACGTTGTTGAGTTCGGAGGTCGAGGCGGCCCGCCCCGGCGGCGTCGGCAGGTTGCCCGCGCGGTTGTCGATCCAGCCGTCTCGACGCTGCGCGGCCACCGCGAGATTGACCTTGGCTTCACCGATCTTCGGGAAGTCGATGGATACCTTGCCGCCGAGTGCCGAGTAGTTGCCGACGTTCACCGTGGCGCTGCCGCCCGCTTCGCCACTCGGGCTACGGGTGACAACGTTGAACGCGCCGGCCAGTGTATTGCGGCCCCAGAGCGTACCCTGCGGTCCGCGCAAGACCTCGATGCGGTCGATTTCGATCAGATCGAACAACGCGCCCTGCGTCTTGCCGACGTAGACGCCATCGACGTAAATGCCGACGGCCGGCTCCCATGTGAGTGCCGGGTTGGCCGTGACGCTGCCACGAATGGCGATTTGCGCCGCGGTGCTGTTGCCGGGCGTCGGGCTGATTTGCAAATTCGGTGTGAAGCCTTCGAGACCCTGCACGTCGGTGATGCCGCGACGATCGAGTGCATCGCCCGAGAGCGCGGTGATGGCGATCGGCACATCGACGAGGCGCTGTTCGCGCTTTTGAGCAGTGACAACGATTTCTTGCAGGCCACCCTCGTCGGACTGCGCGTGCAGCGCGGGCTGCAGGGCGAGGGCGACAGCGAGGATGACGGCGCTACGGGTGAGGGCGCGGCCGGTGACGGATATGGTCATGAACATGATCGACCTCCTGACAAAATCAAAAGAAATACGAGCCGCCATTGGCGACCAGAACGCTACCTGTCACGTACGAGGCTTCATCGCTCGCGAGAAAGCGTACGGCTGCCGCCACTTCAGCAGGCTTCGCGAGACGGCCGAGCGGGATCGCTTTTTCTAGGCTCGCGATCCATTCGTCCGGAATGGAGCGCATGAGCGGAGTGTCGGTGGGGCCGGGCGCGACCGCATTGATGCGGATGCCGCGCGAGGCCACTTCGCGTGCGAGGGCGCGGGTCATGCCGACGAGCGCTGCCTTGCTAGTGACGTAGTGGACCGGACCCTCGCCCGACTGCACGGCCGTGGATGCGATGTTGATGATCGAGCCCTTGATGTTTTTCTCGGCCATGATGCGCAGCGCTTCGCGCGTGCAAAAGAAAGCACCATCGAGATTGACCGCCATCACCGCGCGCCAGCCTTCGTCTTCCATGAAGACAGCTTGTTCGACATGGGTTTTGGGTGTTTCGCCCCGCGCGAGTTCGGCGTTGCGCTGCGCCATCAGCTCGTACATTTTGGCGCTGCCGTCGTTCGGTCCGGTGCCGGTGCCCGCATTGTTGACGAGCACGTCGAGACGTCCGAACCCTGCCACGGCTTTCGCAAAGGCGGCTTTCACCGCGGTGCTGTCGGCGACGTTGCCGGCGATTGCCAGATGAGAGGAAGGATCAGGCAAGGTGGCGACGGTGGCCTCCGCCGATTCCTGCTTGAGATCGAAGACGGCGACCCGTGCGCCCGCCTCTGCGAGGGCGAGTGCGCATGCGCGCCCGATGCCCTGACCTGCGCCTGTGACCAATGCTGCCTTGCCTGAGAGTGACATGCTGCGCCTCGCTGTTTTTCGGTTTAATGTGGGTTCTTCGACTCGCGACGGAATCAATGCAAAGAAATCGCCTCAGGGCGGGGGAACGACGAGCTCCGCCGCTTTGCCGCCATCTGCCGAAATACAAGTCGCGGTGACGTAGGCCGAGTCGTCGCTGGCCAAAAATAGCGCCACACCCGCGATTTCAT
>RGYP01000238.1 GCA_010031985.1 Gammaproteobacteria bacterium | reverse complement strand
ATAGATCGCTTGGGCAACACTCTGCGGGGTGTCGCAAAATCCTGAGTGGCGGTTCAACGAAGCAAAGCGGCACCGATTACCGGACGGCCATCGCCACCCAACTCTGGCCAAACGACTAGCGCCCGCTTTCCATCGCTGGCCACTCGCGGAAAGCCCGTAGCGCGACCGCGTAATGCTGGCTCTGCGATCGGAATGCTCGTCTCGGCTCCCCCATCGGCATTCAATACGGCAAGCTCGATAGCCGGACGATCACGTGCGCGACTTATCCAAGTCAGTAGAAAACTGTCATGCCAAACGGCAGCATCGACGCGTCCCGATGGCGCGGCAGGCGGCCGCAACTCATGCATGGGCGGATCGCCGAGCAGCGCCGCTGGGGACTCAGCCAAGACATAGCGTAGCGTCATCTGTTCGTTCACCAAGGTTGGCCAAAAAACCAAACCTTTCGAACCACTCACTGCGATCGCAGGACCATTGACAGGGCAGCCGTCGATTTTCCAGCCATCGGCGTGAAGTGTTTTCGATGAATCCCATTCGGTGTGCGATCGCATTGCGATAGAGATATCGCGTATCTCGTCGTCGGTTCGATCGCGATAGACGACCAACGTTCGTCTGCCCCATCGGGCCATGTCCGTTTGGCAACAGCTACAAGTTCGCGTGTCTATCTCCGCCTCGTCGACAATCTGATTGGCCCCATCGATCACGGCGGAGCGCAGCGTCATCGGAGCGCTTTCATGATCGTGCGAGATGCTTTCGGCGTGATCGGTCGTCGCCGCAGCGGCACGTCGGCCGTCCAGCCAAGCCATCAGGATGCGATCATCACCGTCCGCCACCATCGAGACGAAGCCATGTTGTGTTTTGGTGCCGTCGCGATGTGGCGAGATGGGGCTTGACCAAGTATCCCCCCGGTCGGTCGAGCGAACCATCCGGATGTCGTAGCCTTCAGGCATCGCCGGATCATTTCCTTGAAGCCAAAACGCTACCCAATCGCCGTTGTCGAGCACCGCCAGCGCTGGCGTATCGGCCCAGTTGACGAACCAATTCGAACCTTTGGCGATCACGCCCCTGCCGGTCGGCACGCCGTCAAAGTCGAGAGCGAGCCAGTTCAGCGACGTGACCTCTTGTTGGGTGCTTTGCCAAGTCACCACGAATCCATGATTCGACTCGAGCGCGACCGAGGGTTGGCCGCCAGATGGAGGGTCGGCGAGCAAGACTCGCGAGAAAGTGGGGTTCGATTCGGTGTGAGCGATCGCAACTAAACTCAAAATCGGTAAGAGCGCCCATGAGCGCCACAGTTTTTTATCGTTCATTCTGACCCTCGTGGTCACCAGACTTTATCACCCTTGACGGGTACGCCCATGCAGAGCAGCCTTCCACGCCATGACATCGCGAGGGGAGACTCGACCATGAAGCGTTTCAGCATGTGGGCAACCGTTGGCATCGTTTTGTACAGCTCGCTGGTGAATGCAGCGCCGATCGGTGTTTCTCCCGAGGGACAAAAAGCGTCTGCTCCCGACATTGCAGTCAATTCGAAAGGCGAAATTGCCGTGCTCTGGGTGGATCGCTCGCCTCAAGAGAAGCCTGAAGGTGCGCATAACCACGATCGGCATCTCGCCGTGACAGACGTTTATGTCGCCATCTCCAAAGATAGCGGTAACAGCTTTGGTGCGCCCACGAAGGTCAATGCCGCCTCGGGCGCGGTATGGGGTCAGCAGGTCAGTCGGCCGAGAGTCGCCGGAACGGCCAACGGCACCTGGCATGTCGCTTATGCGGCCAACGACGTTCATCCAACGATGAACAAAACGCTGCTGACGACCCACTACACCCGATCGGTGGACGGCGGTCTATCCTTCGAAACTCCGAAGAGACTTTCGGCAATTACCGATCAGGACATGAGTGGCGTCATTCACGGCGGGTTCGCTAGTGCTGCTGCCTTCGGGACGATGGCCTCGGCGCCCGACGGAAGCGTGCACGTTTATTGGATCGACACTCGGCACATGAAACCGGACAGTGACTCCGGCGCACTTTATGGAAGTACGTCGCGTGACGATGGGAAGACTTTCACGACGGAAAAACAATTGATCGACACGAGCGTGTGTCCTTGCTGTCAGTTGACGGCGGTCGCCAACTCCCGATCCGAAATCGTCCTCGGCTCGCGACGTGTCGAGAAAGACAGCTTTCGTCCTGCGACGATCATGACTCTGTCACGCTCCGATGGCATGGCACATGAACGCCAGCCGATCGGCGGCGCGCCTTGGCAAATAAACGGCTGCCCTTTGAAGCCCACGGTAGTCGCCGTTCAGGGTTCCCACGTCTTCGCTGCAGTCCACAACGGCGGAGAGACTACTCCGGGTGTGATTTTCTCCGTATCGAACGACGCCGGGAAGTCATTCAAGCCGCTCGGGATCGTTCATACCAGCGCCGCGGTCTCCGATGCACCGACGATCGCAGCCAACGGTTCGCGAGTCCTGCTGGCATGGCATGCCAAAGTCGGTAATGCCGCACGGCGCGTGTTTTATCGCTTTTACAGTCTCTCGGGAGAGCCCATCGGCGACGTCCAAGCACTCGATACCGCACCTGGACTGTCGCAGTATCCGGTCGTAGCCGCGAAAGCGGACGGCAACTTCCAAATGCTCTGGCAACAAGCTGACCGTATCTGGGCTACCACGATCGCCGGCAATTGATCTCGCGATCGTGGAACAGGCTCTCTACGATTCTTCTGATGGCAGCTGCCAAGCGAGAATCATGCTTGGCAGGCCCGCGATGAGCATGATGAACGCCACGATGACGTTCTCCCAGTGATCGGCACCGAACGAAAAGTCGCGTGCGATACCCACGCCAACAACGATACCAACCACGAACGATAGCCATCGGTATGCGCTCAGATAGGTACGGTCACGAATGGCGATGAGTCGCTCATCGAGTAGCTCGGTCGGGGCATCTGCAATCAATCGAACGGAAAAGCGCAATGTAAAAAAGAGGGCGAGCAGAATCGCCCCCGCGATCGCCGAAATATAGCTCGTTACTTTCTCCGTGCCGATCGAAGGCGCAAAGAAGAGCAGGACGATGAGCGCGGCATAAATCGCGACGATCGTCCTGCGGACCGAGCGTCGATAAAGAGCGGGGTGTTTATCGGCAGACAACGCCGCCTCGACCTCTTTCCGAGTGACGCCCTCCGTCCAATAAAATTTGTTTTTCCTCTGCTCGGCCACGTCATGCTCCCTTTTTGAACGGCTTGATCGAAAAAATCTCTGGAATCTCTGCATCCAAGGCTTTCGCGATCTTGAAAGCCAGAATCAAGCTCGGGCTGTACTCGCCTCGCTCCAAATATCCGATCGTCTGGTAATGCACTCCAACCAGATCAGCCAGTTGCTGGCGCGTCAGACCCCGGGTGCTACGCAACTCTTCCACTCGGTTATAGACCGGATCTTCTTTTTGTCGGCTCATGAAAATAGAGCATACATGCTATGTCGCATCAATACAATATCGTTGCCGATCCGGGGTGATGACACGACGGACTGACCTGCCGGATTTCTTCGTACCACGGGTTATTGGGAAATAGCTTCCGTGGGGCTTTGTGTTGATAACCGTTGTTTGAACTC
>RGYP01000237.1 GCA_010031985.1 Gammaproteobacteria bacterium | reverse complement strand
ACGTCGTCGTCCTGCTCGAGTTTGTCGATGAGCGAGAGTACTTCGGCGGCGTCGGTTTCGCCGAGTTCCGTGGGTGCGTTCGGAATGTATTCGTGCTCGGCCTTGAGCGGTGAGATCTTGCGCGCCTCGAGCGCTTCCTGCACCTTGCCGAAATCTTCGAACGCACAGCGCACGACGAGTTGGGGTTCGCCTTTTTCACCGGTGCTCTCGCCCATTTCTTCGAGTCCGTGATCGATCAAATAAAGTTCGAGATCATCTTGATCGATGCCTGCAGGGTCGAGGCGGAACACACCCATTTTCTTGAACATGAAGCTGACACTGCCGCTGGTGCCGAGATTGCCGCCATGCTTCTGGAACACGTTGCGTACGGTGGCGACGGTGCGGGTGGGATTGTCGGTCGCAGTTTCGACAAGCAGCGCGACACCGTGGGGCGCGTAGCCTTCGTAGATCACGGTTTCGTAGTTGGTGGCGTCGCGACCCGAAGCACGCTTGATGGCGGCTTCGACCTTGTCCTTCGGCATGTTGACGGCGCGCGCGTTCTGCAGAATACGCCGCAATTGCGGATTCGATTGCGGGTCGGGGCCGCCTGACTTGACCGACATGTTGATGTCTTTGGCGATGCGGGCGAATTGCTTCGCCATGCGGTTCCACCGCGCGAACATCGCGTGTTTGCGAACTTCGAATATGCGACCCATGGCGCGTATGGTAACCGTCGGTGCGGCGCGGGCGCTATGATTGCGCCATGACCGCGCAAAACGAACTCGGTGAACTCTATCGACCCTCGCACGACGAGGCTGCGCGACAACGCTTCGTGGGTGCGCTCAAGGGCTTTGCGAATGGCCCACTCGAGCAGCAACTCGCAGGGCGTTACGACAGCACGCTGCGCGAAAAT
The DNA here is from genome assembly GCA_010031985.1 of Gammaproteobacteria bacterium. GTDB lineage: Bacteria > Pseudomonadota > Gammaproteobacteria > Steroidobacterales > Steroidobacteraceae > UBA964. Next base: position 2,708 of record RGYP01000237.1, on the reverse strand, counting down.
TTCCGGGCGGCGACGGGCCGTGCGGCGCCCGCCAACCGGGAAGAGGCGCGACCGATATTCGAATCCGATCCGCTGTTTCAGTTGTGGGGCTCGATGGTCTACGCCTCGCAGGGCTTGATGTGGCAAAGCGTCGGCGAGACCTGCCGACGGCTCGGGCCCGTATTCGAGTCGAGAGCGCGCGAGCTCACGCGCCAGCCCCGGGGTTCACTCCGTCTGCAGCCCGGCTTGCCGATCCCGAAGCCGATTGCGGACGTCGAAATCCACCGACAGCCCGGCGGCTATTTTTTCGATAGTGGGCAGGATGACCTGCATGCCGCGCTGCAGTACTTCGGTACCCTCGAGCTTTATCGCGCCGCGAAAGGCCTGACTGCGAACGCGCCGGTGGGCGAGCCCGGCATCGGGCGTTACATCGCGAGCATCGTCAAAAAACGTTATCCGTCGTTGGCGCCGCGTCGCATTCTCGATCTGGGTTGCGGACCCGGCATCGAGACCATCGCCTACCAAGAGGCCTTTCCCGAGGCCGAAGTGTATGGTCTCGATCTGTCGGCGCCCTTTCTGCGCTTCGCGCACGCTTGGGCCGAAGGGCGCGGAATGGCGCTGCATTTTCGACAAGCGGACGCGCAGGCTACGGGCTTTCCGGACGGGCACTTCGACCTCGTGGTCTCGCACATCCTCTTCCACGAGACTTGGCACGATCTCGTGCCGCGAATTTTTGCGGAGGTACGACGGATCCTCGCGCCAGAGGGCGTCTTCCTCAATGCCGATGTGCCCTATCAGCCCGCGCGCATGCCCATTCCCAAACAAGTCACGAACGACTGGCAGGTGCGCAACAACGGTGAGCCGTTCTGGACCGGGTTCGCCGATACCGACGTCGCTCTGCTGCTGCGTGGTGCGGGTTTCGAGGCTGCTCGTGCAGCATGGTGTGTTGCCCGCGGGGGCCGTCGAGTCTTTCGCGCCCTCGGCCGAGGAAGTGCAGTCGCGGCTCACCGAGCACCGAAATTTGATCGAGGCGGTCGTGCGCGATTTGCAGCACCGTTGAGTCTGCGCTGTACGGCGACGTCGGTTCGCCGACGGCGGTTCAATGATTTCGCTCAGCGGTTCCCCATGGTGGCAAGATCGCCGGTGGGCCCGCGGTTCACCACGACGGCCTTGCTGCGCAGATATCGCGCGATGCCCGCCGGACCCATGCGTGAGCGGCCGAGTCCGCTGAAACGAAAACCCTCCCACTCGAAATCGCTGATCATGCTCGACATGGAAACGTCATTCAGGCTGATGAAGCCGGCGTCGAGCCGCTGCGCGATCGCGAACGCCTCGTGTTCGTCGCCCGCGAGTACGTTGGCCGAGAGTCCGTAGTCGCCGTCGTTGGCGAGAGCGATCGCGTGGTCGATCGAGTCGAAAGGCATCAGCGGAATGACGGGACCGAAGGTTTCTTCGCGCATCACCCGCATGGTGTGGTCGACCTGCGTCAGCAGTGTGGGTTCGCACCAGAGGCCACCGCGTTCGACGATCTTGCCGCCGAATTCGAGTCGCGCACCGCGTGCGAGGGCATCGTCGATGTGCTCGCGTACCACCGTGGCTTGCTGCGCCATGATGAAAGGCCCGATGTGGCCGCGCGGATCGTCGCAAGTCAGACGCACGGCAGCGAGTCTCGTGAGCAGCTTCGCACGCAGCGCATCGAAGATGCGGCGATCGACGTAGACGCGCTCCAGCGACTGACAGGCCTGGCCCGTCGCGAGTACCGAGGCACGCAGCACCGTGGTTGCAGCCCGCTCGAGATCGGCGTTCGCCGTGACGATCACGGCATCCTTGCCGCCGAGTTCCAGGAATGCGGGAATGAAGCGCCGTGCCGCATGTTCGGCCACCAGGCGTCCGGTGCGCACGCTGCCGGTGAGCACGATGGCATCGGCATGATCGACGAGATCGGCGCCCGTGCGGCCCGGGCCGCACACGATGCGGGTAACGGTGGCGATCTCCGGCACCTCGGCAAAGATTTCGGCGAGGGGCGCGGCATGGCGCGGCGTTATTTCGCTCGGCTTGAGAACCACACCGCAGCCGGCGAGCAGTGCCGGGATGGTGTCGATCATCGACAGCACCACCGGAAAGTTCCACGGCGCGATCACGCCGACGACGGGATACGGGATGCGCTCGCAGCGCCCAAAGATTCCGGGGATCGACGCGGGGCGCCAGTCCTCGCGGGCCAGCACTTGCGGTGCATGCGCGAGACCCAGCGCCACCATGCCCTGAACGGCGCCCAGTTCGATGTGCGCGATGCGTTCGCGTCCGGTGTCGATCATCAGCGCGGCCCGCAGCGCCGCGCCTCGGTTCGCGAAGACTTCGCCAAGACGGCGGATGGCCTGCGAGCGACCCTCTACGCCGAGCGCGGCCCAGGCGGGCTGCGCCGCGCGCACGGCCGCGCAGGCTGCCGCGACCTCGGCACGCGAACTCACCGCGAGTTGGTAGTCGACGAGCCCCGTGAGCGGGTTGCGGATGGGCAGGGTGTCGATGCTCATGGTTTCGACGCTCACGGAAGACCTCCAGGGTGCCACCCGAGTCTACACGGCACGAATAGGCGGTATCATTTGCGCAGGTCGGGCCGCCTCGAGCGGCGTGCCTTTGACAGCCCCCGTGACGCTAGTCCCCCTGACCGCAGCGATGGAGCAGTGATGGATTTTCAACTCAAACAGCGCGGCCGCGCCTCGATGCATTTT
>RGYP01000236.1 GCA_010031985.1 Gammaproteobacteria bacterium | reverse complement strand
CCAGTTGAGTCCGATCACGGGCAGCGCTCGACTGCGGGCGATTTCGAGCAGGGTCTCGTGCTCGTTGCGACACTCCGCACACCAGGTGCCCCAGACGTTGAGCACGTACCACCGACCCCGCATCGACTCGGCGGCAAACTGCGCGTCGCTACCGAGCACCGGCAGTGAAAACACGGGTGCCGGTTTGCCGATCAGCGCCGAGGGAATGACCGTTTTTTCGGGGGCGCGCTGCACGCCTATGAAAAGCACGGTCACCAACAGTGCGAAGACCCCCGCAGGCAACAAGAATCGCGTCACCCCGCAGACTCCTGCCGGTAGCGCCGATCGGTGGCGGCGATCACGCCGCCGAGGGCCATGAGGAACGCCGCAAGCCAGACGTAGTTGATCAGCGGCCGCACCTGCGCGCGCACGCTCCAGCGTCCGGCGCCGAGGTCTTCGCCGAGCGCGGCGAAGATGTCGCGAGTGAGTTGCATGTCGATGCCGGCTTCGGTCATCACCTGACGCTGCACCCAGTAGTTGCGTTTCTCGGGGTGCAACAAACCGATCTGGCGACCGTTTTCGTAGACGACGATCTCGCCGCGCAGCGCGTCGTAGTTGGGTCCCTCGACGGTACGCAGATCGCGCAGTCGGTATTCGAATTCGCCCACCTGCCCCGTCTCGCCGACGGCGAGCGCGAGATCGCGCTCGCGGGTGTAGGACTCGACCGCCGTGATCGAAATCACGAACAAGCCTAGCGCCGCATGCGCGATCGCCATGCCCACCACAGAACGACCGAGCGATAGGCCGCGCCGCCAGCGGTCGAGAGGATCGACCAGCGCCGACAACACCAACCACACCCCGAGCGCGAAGCCGATGGGCGTCAGCAACATCGCCCCCTGCCAAGCGCCGAGCACCAGCACCACCGCCACCAACACACCGACCACCAAAGTCAGCAGGATGGCTTTGCGACGCTCACCGAGTCGACCTTTCTTCCAACTCGAGTGAATGCCGACGGCCGCGAGGGCGAGCAACGGCAACGTAGGCAGCAAGAACACCGGATCGAAATATTGTCGCCCCACCGACAGCGTGCCGAGACCGAGCGCATCGGATATGAGCGGCGCCATCGTGCCCGCGAACACGGCGCCTGCAGCGACCACCAGCAAAATGTTGTTGAAGAGCAGGAACGACTCGCGCGCCGTGAACTCGAACCCGGCTTCACTGCGCAGCAAGGGTGCGCGCCAGGCGTAAAGCGTGAGCGCGCCGCCGATGACGATCACGAGGAAGGCCAGGATGAACATGCCGCGCGTCGGGTCGGCGGCGAACGAGTGCACCGAGACCAGCACACCCGAACGCACCAGGAAGGTACCTAGCAAAGATAACGAGAACGCGAGGATGGCGAGCAACAGCGTCCAACTTTTGAAGAGCCCGCGCTTCTCGGTGACCGCCAGCGAGTGGATGAGCGCCGTGCCCACGAGCCAAGGCATGAAGGACGCGTTCTCTACCGGGTCCCAAAACCAGTATCCGCCCCAGCCCAACTCGTAATACGCCCACCAGCTACCGAGCGCGATGCCGATCGACAAAAATGCCCAGGCCACCGTGGTCCAGGGTCGTGTCCAGCGCGCCCAGGTTTGATCGAGTCGACCCTCGAGCATGGCGGCGCAGGCGAACGCGAAAGCCACCGCAAAACCGACGTACCCTGCGTAGAGCATCGGCGGATGCGCGGCGAGTGCGGGGTCTTGCAGCAAAGGATTGAGGTCGCGGCCATCGGGCGCCGCCGGGTCGAGCCTCATGAAGGGGTTCGAGGTGAACAGCGTGAAGGCATGAAAGCCGAGACTCACCAGCCCGAGCACACCGAGCACACGCGCTGCGAACGCTGCGGGCAAACTGCGTGAAAGCAAGGCCACGGCGAGCGTCCAGGCGACGAGTATCCACGCCCAGAGCAGCAAGGAGCCCTCGTGCGCACCCCACACCGCGGCAATTCGATAACCCACCGGCAGCGCCGAGTTCGAATTGGCGGCGACGTATTCGACCGAAAAGTCGTTTTGCACGAAGGCGGCGATCAGCACCGCCAAGGCCAGGCTCGACATCAAAAATTGCACGGACACCGCCGGACGGACCGTGGCGATGAAGGCGTCGTGGTTGCGCGCCGCGCCGATCAGACCAAAGAAAGCCTGTGCCAGCGAGGCGAGTAGCGCAAGGATGAGGGCGTAATGCCCGATTTCGGCGATCATGAGTGCAGCACGTCAGGTTTTCGGCGGGCCGGCATGATCGGGGTTCACCGGCATCACGCCTCCGTGTTTTTCTTTGATGGCGCGAGCCACCTCCGGGGGCATGTAGTTCTCGTCGTGCTTGGCGAGGATTTCGTCGGCGACGAAAATGCCGTCCCTGCCAAGGCGACCGTGAGCCACCACACCCTGATTCTCGCGGAACAAGTCGGGCACCACCCCCGAGTAGACGACTTTGACGTCCTGCTTGAAGTCGGTCACGACGAAGCTCATGTCGAGACTGCCGGCACGACGATCGACGGTGCCCGGCCGGACCATGCCACCGAGACGAAAACGCTTCTCGATGGGCGCTTCGCCCGCCGCCACCTGCGAGGGGTCGAAAAAGAACATGACGTTGTCGCGAAAGGCGTTGAGTGCGAGCACCCCCGCCAGCGAGACGCCCGCCAGGATACCGACGACCAGGGTGATGCGACGTTGCCGCGGTGTCATGTCTTACCTCTCACGCTCAACTTCACGCTCGGGATCGACGTCTGTTTCGAGACGGCGCCGCGCCTCTTCACGCGCAGCCGCGTGCGCGCGCCGCGCAGCGATGACGTTGACGACGACGGCCAGCAGCGTGATGGCATAGGCTGGCCAAAGAAAAGCACCATAGCCACCCATGGCGAAGAATTCGCTCATTGCAACGCCTCTTTGACCCAGCTCGCGCTGCGCTCGCGACGCAGGATCTCGGCGCGCAGGCGCACCAGCATCACGGCGGCAAAATACAGCGTGAAACCGAGCAGCATCATGAGCAGCGGTGCCAGCATGTCCATCGGCATCGAAGGCCGATCCATTTTCATGACGGAGGGCGCTTGATGGATGGAGTTCCACCACTCGACCGAGTAGCGAATGATCGGAATGTTGACGACGCCGACGATGGCCAACACCGCCGAGGCGCGGTCGGCGCGACCGAGATCGTCGATACCCGACCTCAAGCCCATGTAGCCGAGGTACAGGAACAGCAGCACCAACTGCGCGGTGAGCCGAGGATCCCACACCCAATAGGTACCCCACATCGGCTTGCCCCAGAGCATGCCGGTGATCAATGAAACACCCGTGAACCAGGCACCGATGCCGGCGCAGCTGGCCGCGGCGGCGTGCGCGACCTTCATCCGCCAGATCAGACCGATGGCGGCAGCGGTCGCCATGACGCCATAGATCATCACCGACAGCCACGCCGATGGCGCGTGCACGTAGATGATCCGGAAGCCGTCGCCCTGCTGATAATCGGGCGGCGCCAACACGAGACCCGCATAGGCCGCGGCGACGATCAACGCTCCCGCTGGCCATCCGAACCACGGCGTGAGCGTTCCTGCGATCCGGTAGATGTGCGGCGGCGAGCCGAACTTATGAAACC
>RGYP01000235.1 GCA_010031985.1 Gammaproteobacteria bacterium | reverse complement strand
CCGATAGCCGGGTTAGTCCGTGCAGGGCGGGAGGTATTCGCAAGAATGCCTCCCGCTTTGTTCATCCGAACCCAGCTCGCAGCGTCGGAGAGTTGGGCAAGCCATTACGGGTGACATAGTGATCGACGCAGTGTTGGCGCTGGCTGACGGAACGCTCTTCCGCGGCCAATCAATCGGCGCAGCTGGCAAGACCTCAGGCGAAGTCGTTTTCAATACCGCGTTGACCGGGTATCAAGAAATTCTGTCCGACCCGTCCTACTCCCGACAAATCGTTACGCTCACCTATCCCCATATCGGCAACGTGGGTACCAATGCCGACGACATGGAGTCGGCCAAAGCCTACGCCGCGGGGCTCGTCATTCGCGACCTGCCGCCGCTCGCCAGCAACTACCGGATGCAGCAGACCTTGCCCGAGTTCCTCGCCCGCGAGGGCGTGGTCGCCATCGCCGACATCGACACGCGCAAGTTGACGCGCATCCTGCGCGAGGGCGGGGCGCAGTCGGGCTGCATCGTCGCCGGTAGTGGCAAAGAATCTTTGGCCGAACTCGAGCAGGCGGCGCTCGCGGGTGCGCGGGCGTTCCCGGGACTGAAGGGCCGCGATCGCTGCAATCAAAGAATTTTTGGTCCGTGATCTGCCCCTGTTCGGAATTTGTCTCGGCCACCAACTGCTCGGCCTCGCGAGCGGGGCGCGCACGGTAAAGATGAAGTTCGGCCATCACGGCGCCAATCATCCTGTGCAGGATCTGCAAACCGGGCGCGTGCTCATCACGTCGCAGAATCACGGCTTCGCGATCGATGACGCGTCGCTGCCCGCCAACCTCGTGGCCACGCATCGCTCGCTGTTCGATGGCAGCCTGCAGGGCGTGGCGCGCACCGACCGTGATGCCTTCAGTTTCCAGGGTCACCCCGAAGCGAGCCCGGGACCCCACGACGTCAAATATCTCTTCGATCGCTTCACCGCCGCGATGCAGCGGCGGCGGGCAGCCTGAGTCAGCGCCATGCCGAAAAGAACAGACATTCAGAGCATTTTGATCATCGGCGCGGGACCGATCGTCATCGGTCAGGCCTGCGAGTTCGACTACTCCGGGGCGCAGGCCTGCAAGGCGCTGCGCGAGGAGGGGTATCGGGTCATCCTCGTCAACTCGAATCCGGCGACGATCATGACCGACCCGGAGACGGCTTTCCCTGCGTCATCCGGCCGTCGTTCACGTTGGGCGGCTCGGGCGGTGGCATCGCCTACAACCGCGAAGAGTTCGAGACCATCGTTGCGCGCGGTATCGACGCTTCGCCCACCAACGAGGTGCTGATCGAAGAGTCGGTGCTCGGCTGGAAGGAGTTCGAGATGGAAGTCGTCCGCGATCGTGCGGACAACTGCATCATCGTCTGCTCGATCGAAAACCTCGATCCGATGGGCGTGCACACCGGCGACTCGATCACGGTCGCGCCGGCGCAGACGCTCACCGACAAAGAATATCAGCGCATGCGCGATGCCTCGATCGCCGTGCTGCGCAAGATCGGCGTCGACACCGGGGGATCGAACGTGCAGTTCGCGATCAACCCGGAAGACGGGCGATTGATCGTCATCGAGATGAATCCGCGCGTCTCGCGCAGTTCGGCGCTCGCCTCGAAGGCCACCGGTTTTCCGATCGCCAAGATCGCCGCCAAGCTCGCGATCGGCTACACCCTCGATGAATTGCGCAACGACATCACCGGCGGAGCGACGCCCGCGTCCTTCGAGCCCACCATCGATTACGTGGTCACCAAGGTGCCGCGCTTCACCTTCGAAAAATTCAAGGGTGCCAATGATCGTCTCACCACGCAGATGAAGTCGGTGGGCGAGGTGATGGCGATCGGCCGAACTTTTCAGGAATCTTTGCAAAAAGCGCTGCGCGGCCTCGAGACCGGTCTCGATGGTCTCTCGCCGATCACGCGTTTGCCGCTCAACGATGAGTCCTCGAGTGCGCTGGCGCAGAATCTGCGCATGCCGGGGCCTGATCGCCTGCTGCAGGTCGCCGACGCCTTTCGGGCGGGTTGGAGCTTTGCGCGAGTGCAGGAGTTGAGTCGCATCGATCCCTGGTTCCTCTCGCAGATCGAAGAATTGATCGTGCTCGAGGGCGAGGTGACGGCCGCAGGGTTCACATCGCTCGATGCTGCGCGTTTGCGGTATCTCAAGCGCAAGGGTTTCTCCGATAGTCGCCTTGCCAAGCTCACCGCCCGCAGCGAGATGGACCTGCGCAACCAGCGTCGCAAGTTCGGCGTGCGTCCGGTCTACAAGCGGGTCGATACCTGCGCCGCCGAGTTTTCGACTTCGACTGCCTACCTCTATTCGACCTACGAAGAGGAGTGCGAGGCCGCGCCGACGAATCGCCGCAAAATCGTCATTCTCGGCGGTGGACCCAACCGTATCGGTCAGGGCATCGAGTTCGATTACTGCTGCGTCCATGCCGCGCTCGCGCTGCGTGAGGACGGTTACGAGACCATCATGATCAACTGCAATCCGGAGACGGTGTCGACCGATTACGACACCTCCGATCGGTTGTACTTCGAGCCCCTGACGCTCGAGGACGTGCTCGAGGTCATCGACAAAGAAAAGCCGGCGGGCGTGATCGTCCAATACGGCGGGCAGACGCCGCTCAAGCTGTGTCGGGCGCTCGAGCGCGAAGGTGCGCCGATCATCGGTACCTCGCCCGAGTCGATCGACATCGCCGAAGATCGTGAGCGCTTTCAAAAACTGGTGCAGGCGCTCGGACTGCGGCAGCCTGCGAATGCGACGGCGCGTACCGAGGAGCAGGCGCTCGCGCTTGCGCGCGAGGTCGGCTTTCCGCTCGTCGTGCGTCCCTCCTACGTGCTCGGCGGTCGTGCCATGGAGATCGTCTTCAACGAGGACGATCTGCGCACCTACATGACCGATGCCGTCAAGGTATCGAACGAGAGTCCCGTGCTGCTCGATCGCTTTCTCGACGATGCGATCGAAGTCGACGTCGACGCCGTCTGCGACGGCAAGCAGGTGCTCATCGGCGGCATCATGGAGCACGTCGAGCAGGCCGGAGTGCACTCCGGCGACTCGAGCTGCTCGCTGCCGCCCAACAGCCTTTCGGCCGAGGTGCAGGACGAGCTGCGTGAACAGACACGCAAGCTGGCACTCGCGCTCAACGTCGTCGGCCTGATGAACATCCAGTTCGCGATTCAGAATTCTTTGATTTTCGTCCTCGAGGTCAATCCGCGTGCTTCGCGGACGGCGCCGTTCGTCTCCAAGGCCATCGGCCTGCCGCTCGCCAAGGTGGGCGCGCGGGTGATGACGGGGCGTTCGCTCGAGACGCAGGATGCGACGCGCGAGCGCATCCCGGATTATTTTTCGGTCAAGGAAGCGGTCTTTCCGTTCGTCAAATTTCCGGAGGCCGACCCCATGCTCGGTCCGGAGATGAAATCGACCGGCGAGGTCATGGGCACGGGTCGCAGTTTCGGCGAGGCCTATGCCAAATCGCAGGCGGCATCGGGCGTGGTTTTGCCGCGTTCAGGGCTGTGTTTCATCAGCGTGCGCGAGCGCGACAAACCGGCGGCCGTGGAGATTGCGCGGCGGCTCATCGCCCGCGGCTTCGAGCTCGTGGCGACCGAGGGCACGGCGCAGCA
>RGYP01000234.1 GCA_010031985.1 Gammaproteobacteria bacterium | reverse complement strand
CTCGTCCGGAAACTTGGGCGGTTCGATGCCCGCCAGCCGGGCCGTGCTGTTTTTCGCGAAGTCGGTCGCAAGCTGCACCTGCCTCTTCAGCGGAAACATGTCGGGGGCGATCCGCAGATTCTCGACGACGCCGGCATCCCATTTCTTGGCTTCGGCATGGGCCTTGGCCTTCGCCAGCATGTTGCCGAGATTGGTCAAAATCGGCAGGAACAACTCGACCGTGGTGGCATAGACGCTGAGTGACATCACTTGTTCTCCTTGCTTGATCGACGCTCGTCGATCCACTTCTTGGTGACCGTCCAGGTGGTGGCGTTTTCGCGCCGGTCGCCGAGCGGGGGTGGGTTGAGATAGTCGGGATAGCGGCTGGTCAGTACTTGCATGAGCCGGGGCGGGATCCGCGCCTTGTCGAAGGTCGAGAAGCCGGTGGCGTTGAAGATCATGATGCCTGGCCGATCACGCATCTTCATCCAGGGCAGCCAGCTCGAGATGCGCTGCCAGGAGATGCGCGACTCGCCGAGGCGGGTTCGTTTCGCATCGAGGAAGTCGGCCGCCCGATAAAAATCGTTGAAGATTTCCATCGCGTGGTAGGTCCCCCCGACGTACTCCTGATACGACCCGCCGAGCGGGTTCTCGTAAAACAGCGGCACCTCGCGCGAGGACACGAAGGACTCGTCGTACTGGCGTAGCGTCACCGTGATCGGCTTGCCGTCGGCCTCGCGAGCGAACCGCGGCAGGCGCATGTTGACCGGATCGTTGGCGACGTGGATGACCTCGACGGTTTCGCCGGTCCAGGGGTTCTGCCAACGGTCAAGGATCTCGCCGGTCTTCGGGTCGAGATACACCATGATCTCGCGCGAGACGCTGCGGAAGCCTTTGCCGCGCACCGGGTCGACGTGGCGCTCGCACTGGCGGGTGTTGATGCCGATGACGTTGAAGATGTGCCGATCCTTCTCGCCCGGCGCCCGGCTGTACATCTTGCCTTCCCACATGCCGTAGCGGGTGACCCCGCCTTCGGTGGTGCCGCAGGTCATCTTGGACGCCCAGACGAGCGCCTCTTCACCTTCGCGAGTCGCGGCAGGACCCAGCAGATCGTCGGTCGCCATTACCGGGGCCATGGTCAAAAGTCCGAGGGCCAGGGCGGGGGCGGTGCGGCAGAGCCACGAGTAGGTCATGCAGAATCTCCGGTTGTATTTTTGAATCTTCAGAGAAACAATATACCCAATTAAGGGGTCCGGAGTATCACCCATGTCGCAGTTTTGGTCTCCTGCCCACCTGGCGACCTTCGCCAAGATCATCGATCTCAACGGCTTTTCCGCTGCAGCGAGAGCCCTCGGCGTTCCCAAAGCGGCGGTCAGTCGAGCGATCGCCGAACTCGAGGCGGAGCTCGGCGTGCAGCTGATGACCCGCACCACCCGGCGACTGCGACTCACGCCGGCTGGCGAGCGGCTGCTGCCGGCCTCGCGAGCGATCCTGCAATCGACCGACGAAGCGCGGCGGCTGGCCGCGGAGCTCGTCGAGTCGCGCGGGGGACCGCTGCGGGTCCTCGCCGAGACCACCTACGGCCGCGTGCTGCTGGCGCCCTTGGTGCCCCGGTTCCTCGAACGCTATCCGCAGATCCCGCTGGACGTCGAGCTCGGCGAGGTGACCACGGGTCAGGGGGTGCCGGAGGGCGCAGCCCCCGGGGGTCATGAACTCGCGCACGAACTCGCTCACGACATCGTCATCCAAGTCGGCGAGCACCCCTCGGCCGAGCGGGTGTCGCGCGTGCTCGGTGCGCCGCCCGCGGTGTTGTGCGCGACGCCAGGTTATTTGCAAAAGGCGGGCGAACCCACGACCCCGGCCGACCTCGTGCGCTTCGATTTGCTCACCCCCGAGACGCCGCCCGGGTCGAGCTACATACTTCGACTTGCCAACGGTCAGCGTCGCGAAGAAGTCGCCGTGCGTCCGAAGCTCGCGGTCAACGATCCCGCGCTGCTGCATGCGTCAGTCGCGGCGGGTCTCGGGATCGGCGTGCTCCCCGAGTTCCTGTGCCGACAAGGCTTGGCTGCGCAACGCCTGAAACGCGTGCTGCCCGACTGGCGTCCGCCCGAGCAGGCGCCGCTCTGCGCGGTGTTTCCCGGACGGCTCGCCGCCGATGAGCGAGTCAAGGCATTCGTCGATTTCCTTGCCGCCAACCTGGTGCCGGCGCTCGCCGCCTAGGCCGGCGCTCGCCGCCCGGGGTTCAAAGGCTCTAATATTCGTCCTCCCCCGGACGAAGGAACGCCATGTATCGCGCGCCGCTGAAGGATTTGCAGTTCGTCATTCACGAGTTGCTCGACGAGTCTGCCGTGCAGGCCTGTCCGGCCTTCGCCGATTACTCGCCCGAGTTGGCCGATGCCATTCTGGGCGAGGCGGCAAAGTTCGCCGAAAACGTCCTCGATCCGCTCTACAAAAGCGCTGATCGCGAGGGCGCGCGCTGGACACCCGAAGGGGTGGTGACGCCGCAAGGGTTCAAGGCCGCCTACAAACAGTTCGCCGAGGGCGGCTGGTCGGGTTTGCGGGCTCCGCAAGACCATGGCGGTCAGGGTGCGCCGAGTTTCATCGGTACGGCCGTCGAAGAACTTTGGTCGGCATCCAACCTGTCTTTCAAGCTCTGCCCGATGCTCACGCAGGGTGCCGTCGAGGCGCTCGAACATTTCGGTTCCGCGAAACAAAAGAGTCTGTTCCTGACCCGCATGGCGAGCGGCGAATGGACCGGTACCATGAATCTCACCGAGCCGCAGGCGGGCTCGGATCTCGGCGCCGTACGCACGCGTGCCGTCGCCGAGGGCGATCACTACCGACTGTTCGGCCAGAAGATTTTCATCACCTACGGCGAGCATGACCTCGCGCCCAACATCATCCATCTCGTGCTCGCGCGCATCGACGGTGCCCCGCCCGGTGTCAAGGGCATCTCGATGTTCATCGTGCCAAAGATTTTGGTGAACGACGACGGTGCGCTCGGCGATCGCAACGACGTGCAGTGCATTTCGATCGAGCACAAGCTTGGCATCCATGGCAGCCCGACCTGCGTGATGGCCTACGGCCAAAAGCAGGGCGCGACCGCCTATCTCGTGGGCGAGGCGGGGCGCGGTCTCGAATACATGTTCGTGATGATGAACGCGGCGCGACTGTCTGTGGGGCTCGAGGGTTATGCCCTCGCCGATCGTGCGTACCAGCAGGCGGCAGAGTGGGCGCGCACACGCGTGCAGGGCAAGCCGCCGGGTGTCGCGCCGCCGGCGCCGATCGTCCATCATCCCGACGTCAAGCGCATGCTGCTCTCGATGCGCTCGCAGGTCGAGGCGTTGCGCGCAGTCGCGTTACATGCTGCGTTTCAGCTCGATCTGGGTGGCAAACATCCCGACGAGGCGGTGCGTAACGCTGCCAAGGCCCGCGGTGAATTGTTGATACCCGTGGTCAAAGGCTGCAGCACCGAAGCGGGCATCGAGCTGGCGTCGCTCGGCGTACAGGTGCACGGCGGCATGGGTTTCATCGAAGAAACGGGCGCGGCCCAGCCTTACCGCGACGTACGCATCACCACCATCTACGAAGGCACGACGGGCATTCAGGCCAACGATTTCATTGGCCGCAAGATCGTTCGTGATCGCGGTGC
>RGYP01000233.1 GCA_010031985.1 Gammaproteobacteria bacterium | reverse complement strand
CAACCACCCTCCGCGCAGGCGTACCCATACGGTCATGACCTCCTGGGCTTGGGCATGGCAGGGCGCGAGCAATAGCCCATCGCGCATATCAGTGGCGTTGAGTACTCTTTGGGGGCTTGGCGCGATATCCGGTGCACCAGAATGGTAGGCGCCAGCCGATGGCAGGTGCACCCAAACGGCGATATCGTCCACATGCGTGCGCCCTAGTGACAAATAGAGGTCTTCAGCGCCTTGTTCGAGCGCTTGCTGGTCAGCGGGGGTGGTCTGGTGGTCCGCGAGCGCGCCACGGGTGCGGTGATCGGCAGCTCCAGTTTTTACGAGTACAACGAGGCTGCGCGGGACATCGTCGTCGGCTACACCTTTCTGGCGCGTCGTTGCTGGGGCGGTCTTTTCAACCGCGAGCTGAAAGCCCTGATGCTCGAGCACGCGTTCAAGTTCGTCGATCGTGTCTGGTTTCACGTGGCGGTCACCAATTTTCGATCGCAGCGTGCCATGGAAAACGTCGGTGCGACGCTCAGTCATCACGTAGTTCGCGAAAGCGGCGGCGTGACCGCGGAATTCATCCACTATTACATCGACCGCCCGTCGACGATGAAACCCAAGCCTGCCGAGCGGGCGGAAAGCAGCGTGGTAAAGCAGAGATGACACCCGGTTCCGAGCAATTCTCGCGCAACAAATATTCCATCGGCGTAGACATTGGAATCGGCGCTCTTTTTTTCATTTTGGTCAAACTGACTGACGATTTACCGCTCTCGGCGTTGGTGACGGCAGGCGCAGGCTTGGCGGTCGTCGTCGCGCAGCGCTTCGTCAAAGTCGATTTGCTCGGCGGCCTTGCGATCTTCGGCATCGTGATGCTGCTGATCTCGGCCGGATTCTCCTGGTTTTTTCAGGACGACTGGGCCGTGAAAATGAAGAGCACTATTTTGGGTGTGCTCGTGGCCACCATCACGCTGGGCGATGCTGTCTTCAACAAAGGGCGATATTTTGGTGGGCGATTATTGCGCTACATGATGGAGCCGATGGACCCGCAACGGCTTGCTTTCGGGCTCGGGGTCTTGGGTCTGGTGATGGCCGGCGTCAATTGGCTGTTTGCCGAATTCACGAGTCAGGACACCTGGCTCTACTACACGAGCTTCGGTGACTTTTTGTTGACCGTGGTGCTGATGCTCGCCGTCATGCGCTACGCACGCACCGAGCCATAGGACGACGTTCTCCAATAGGCCAACGCTCCGTCGAGGTCCTGCGTCAGACCTTCCAGGCTTTCTGCAGCAACGCGACGACTTTGCGTCCACCTTTCTCGCGCAGATACTGGGCGATGAAGCCTTGAGCTTTATCGCCGGAGTCGGTTGGCATCGAAAGTTTTACGAGGATGGGCGCGAGACCGTCGATGGTCTTGGGCAGTGCGCCGTTCACCTCGTTGGCCGCCTGGAAAATCAGACGCTCGGTGCCCGCCAAAAATTTCGTGACGTCGGCAAATTCGAGGGTCGACAATCTCTCGCGGGCGATGTGCAGCAGCGCACCCGTGACGGCGACCGCCTTCTTGACCGGCAATTCGAGTGCGAAACCGAGTTCGCGGGTGAGTTCGTCAATGCCGCCCTCGAGCTGCGCACGCGCTTCCGATCCGAGACCCAAGGCCAATGGCAGGGTCAAGACTGCACGCCCAAGGAAATCGCGCCTTTTCATGGAAGTCGCCCTCCCGTCGACTTCTTTGGTCGACGTCAGGCAGCTATATTGGTCAAGGAATTGTCAAAAATCCATCAAAATAGTTGACAAAGTTACCGGGCATCCCGATTTCAAGGAATGTGCAGCGCACCCTCGATACGGATCACGGCATCACCCCCGATCCAGATGTCCGCGCCCCGGCGCTCGATGTGGACGAGACCCCGTCGTTGCAGGGCTTGGCCCTGCGAGACCGTGAACTCGGGTGGGGCCTGACCAGTACGGATCAGCCAGACGCCGAGACCGGCGTTCAGACTGCCGGTGACCGGGTCTTCGGAGACCCCCAAGCCCGGCACGAACGCCCGGACCTCGAAGAGAGCCTCTCGGCCTGCAGGCAGGGGGCCGATGACGCCGAGCTTGAGATCGCGGAGCATGGCCATGTCCGGCTGCAACTTCAGCACCTGCTCGGCCGAGCGCAGCATCACGGCGCACCAGCCCGGCCCGTTGTCGACCCACTGGTGCATCACGATGTCGCTGCGCGAAATTTTTAGACCCGCGACGATCGTCATCAGCAATTGCTCGTCCAAAATTCCGCTACGGCGCAGCGGTGGTGCGGCGAAGGCCAGACGATCGCCCGCGACCTGCACACGGACCAGTCCGATGCCGCATTCCTGCACGACCTCGACCGCGTTTTGCGGCGTGTTGCCTGCCGCAAGCCAAGCACGTGCACTACCAAGAGTGGGGTGCCCGGCAAACGGCAGCTCCCCACCCGGGGTGAAGATCCGCACCCGGTAATCGGCGCCCGGGACGCCCGGCCGCATCAAGAAGGTGGTCTCGGAGAGATTGGTCCAGCGTGCGAAGGCCGCCATTTGCGTCCAAGTCAGGTCGTCGGCGTCATGGACGACGGCCAACGGGTTGCCGAGGAAGGCTTCCGCCGAAAACACGTCGAGTTGGTGGAATCGGTACTGTCTGGACATGATTCAAATCCAGACTGAAAGGTACCGTGATCAACCCCCGGCCCGGCTCGATCCGACCCGTTGCCGTCCACGGTGCGAAAAGCCCGGCTTGCAACGGATTGCCACGGTCTGACCCCAGGTGATATAGTGAAATACAACACCAATATCAGTAGACGCCACACCCATGCCAGCAGCTCGCTCCGCCTTTTTTGCCTCCGCACTCATCGCCCTCGCACTGGCGACCAACGTGGCGGCCGCCGATGAGGTGACGCGTAGCCGGTCCTTCAAGGCCACCGAGATCTCCTCGCTCGCTCTGCGTTCCGGCGTCGGCGCGGTGCGTATCGAGCAGGGTACGGGCGACACGCTCGAAGTGCAGGTCACGATCAAGGCGAAGCGGACGACCGGTATTTTCAGTTCTCTGCCGGACGTCAAAAATCTCGACATGTCCGCGACTACGCGCGGCGACCAACTCACTCTCGAAGTCGACGCCAAGAACATCGAAGAGCGCTGGTTGTTGCGCCTACCAAAGAAAACACTATCGGCGATCGAAGTGAAAGCGGGTGTCGGCGACGTCAAGGTCACGGCGCCTGCCAAGCGCATCGAGGTCGACCTTGGCGTGGGTGATGCCGACATCGATGTGCAGCTCGGCGCGATCACGCTGCAGGTCGGTACCGGTGATGCGAGCATTCGCACGCCACGGGCCAATGCCGGCACGATCGACGGTAAGACCGGTGTCGGCGGTGTCTCGTTGAAGGGACTCGACGGCACGGTGAAGGGCAGCGCCGTGGGCGGCAGCGTCAGTGGTCAGGGCGCTGGTCAGCAGCCCATCGAAGCCCGCGTCGGTGTCGGTGATCTCGACATAGTGCTTAGCGACTGAATCGTGCTCAGCGACTGACTCGCATACCACCCGTGACAGCCTGACGGCGCGTGGTTGCCCCTCGCCCGAGCCTGCTTCTAGAATGCGTCATCGGTGCGGGCGTAGTTCAATGGTAGAACTGTAGCTTCCCAAGCTACTA
>RGYP01000232.1 GCA_010031985.1 Gammaproteobacteria bacterium | reverse complement strand
GGCATCTCGCGCATCAGCCCGCTGATGCTCGCCATCCTGCTCGGAATGCTGGTTCGCAACCTGCTCGGTCGTCCGGAGATCGCGCGCGCGGGGATCGCCCTCTGCCTGCGCGCCCCGCTACGCACCGGTATCGTCTTGCTCGGCCTGCAGGTGACGCTCGCCGAGATCCTCGGTATCGGCTTTGCGGGACTCGCCATCCTCACCTTCGCGCTGCTCGGGACGTTTTTCTTCACGTTGTGGCTCGGCGAGCGCCTCGGCGTGCGCAGCGGACTCACGATGCTGATCGCCACCGGCACCGGGATCTGTGGTGCCTCGGCGATCGTCGCTGCCAACACCGTGGTGCGCGACACCGAGGAGGCGGTCGCGTATGCGCTCGCCACGGTGACCCTATTCGGCACGATCGCGATGTTCAGCTACCCCGTGCTCGGCGGCATGCTGCCACTCGATGCGCGCGCCTATGGTCTCTGGACCGGCGCCTCGGTGCACGAAGTGGCGCAAGTGGTCGCGGCGGGTTTTGCACGCGGCCAAGCAACCGGCGAATTAACCGTGGTCTTGGTCTCGCCCGAAGAGGTCAGCCACTTCGACACGCGCGGTTCGAACCAGGCTTCGATGTCATCGACCAAAGAAAACATCGAGGGCACGATCACGAGCGTGAGCAGCGTCGAGGTGATGAGCCCGCCGATCACGGCGACACCCATCGGCGCCCGAAATCCGGCGGCCGCCGTGCTGAAGGCCACGGGCAGCATGCCCGCCACCATGGCGACCGTGGTCATGATGATCGGTCGCGCACGCTTGTGACCCGCCTCGATCAGCGCTTCAAGCCGCGGTTTGCCGGCGCGCATTTCTTCGATGGCAAAATCGACGAGCAGGATCGAGTTCTTGCCGACGATGCCCATCAGCATCAGGAATCCGATCACTACCGGCATCGAAAACGGCATGCCGGCGAGCATGAGCGCGATCACCGCCCCACCCACCGAGAGCGGCAAGGCGGAGAGAATGGTGATCGGCTGGAACACGCGCGCGAAGAGGATCACGAGCACCGCGAACACGAGTAGCACACCGGCCGCGATCGCAAAGGCGAAGTTCTCGAGCAATTCTTTGAGGAACTCGGCCTGTCCGACCTCGACGAGGCGCACGCCCTCGGGCAAGTTCTTGATCTCGGGCAGCGCATAGACCTTGGCAAGCGCGGGCCCGAGCTCGATACCCTTGGCGAGCTCGGACTCGAGCACCACGCGCCGGCTCTGGTTGTAGCGCCGGATCACCGACGGGCCTTCGCCGAAACTGATGTCGGCCACGGCTTTGAGCGGCACGGTCGAACCGTTCGCCGTGCGTACCGGCAGATTCTCGAGCGTGCCGAGATCACGACGTGACTCTTCGATCAGGCTGACGCGGATCGGCACCTGTCGATCCGCTGCGGAGAACTGTGCAGCGTTCTGCGGCAGATCGCCGAGCGTGGCAATGCGAATCGTTTGACTGATCGCCGCCACCGACACGCCGAGCTCGGCGGCAAGGTCGAGACGCGGCCGGATCAGGATTTCGGGTCGTTGCAGATCGCCGTTGATGCGCGGATCGCGTAATTCGGGCAACGCGCGCATCGCGGCGACGGCACGCCGCGCGGTCGCCTCGAGCTTGTCGGGGTCTTCGCCCGTCAGGTACAAGGTGATCGGCAAGCCACCCGGGCCATCGTTGCCTGCGAAGGTGACGCGCGCATCGGGGATCTCTGCGAAGAGCGGCGTGACGCGCTCCTGCCAGGCCTTCTGCGACATCGCCCGTTGATCACGCGGCACCAGCGTGACGTAGAGCTGAGCGTTGCGCACATCGCCGCCGCCGATGGACTCGATGACGTCCGACACCTCTGGCTGCTTGGCGAGCAGCTCGCGAACCCTGCCCGAAATTTCCGCCGTCTGCTCGAGACGCACGCCCGGCGGCAATTCGATGTCGACCTGGGCCGAGCCGAAGTCCTGTGACGGCAGCAAAGATTTGGGTACGGCGACCAGCAAGCCGATCGAAAACAGGAAAAACAGCGTACCGCCGACGAGCGTGGCGCGACGGTGCTGCAGCGACCAGCGCAAGGCGTCGAGATAAGCGCTCATCAGAGGGCCGTCGGCCGAGCGGATCTCGTCGTGCGGTTTCAGAGTGTAGGCGGCGATCAGCGGCGTGATCAGCCGTGCCACGAGCAAAGAAAAGAACACGGCTGCAGCCACCGTGAGCCCGAACTGCTTGAAGTATTGCCCCGAGAAGCCGCCCATGAAACTGACAGGCAGAAACACCGCGATGATGGTCGCCGAGGTGGCGACCACCGCGAGACCGATCTCATCGGCAGCATCGAGCGCCGCTTGATAACCGTTCTTGCCCATGCGCATGTGGCGTACGATGTTTTCGATTTCGACGATCGCATCGTCGACCAGCACTCCGGCCACCAAAGAGAGCGCGAGCAGGCTGATGTTGTTGAGCGTGAATTCCTGCCAGTACATGAAGGCAAAAGTCGGGATCGCGGAGAGCGGAATGGCGAGCGCCGAGATCACCGTGGCACGCCAATCGCGCAGGAATATGAAAACCACCAGCACCGCGAGAATCGAGCCCTCGATCATCGCCATCAGCGCCGAGCGGTAGGTCTCGCGGGTGTATTCGACGGTGGTGAAGACCCGCTTGACGGTGATGTCGGGTGATTCTTTGGCGAGCGCCGCGAGCTCGGCCTCGATGGCGTCCATCACGGCAACTTCGGAAGCGCCGCGCGCCTTGAACACACCGAAGCTCGTCGCCTGTCGACCGTTGACCCGCGAGAGCGAGCGCCGCTCGCCCACGGCGTCGCTCACTTCGGCGATGTCCTGCAAGCGTACGTTGGTGCCATTGGCGAGACGAATGCGTGTGGCACCGAGTTCGAGTGCGGTCGCCGCGGCGCCGAGCACACGGATCGATTGCTCACCGCCGCCCAACTGGGCGCGGCCGCCCGGCGCATTGACGTTGAGCACCCGCAGCTGCTGATTGACCTCGGAGGCCGTGAGCCCGAGCGCTTGCATGCGAGCGGGGTCGAGCTCGACGCGAATCTCGCGATTCACGCCGCCACCACGCGAGACCTGTGCCACGCCTTGAATGGCCAGCAAACGCTTGCTCAAAGTATTGTCGACGTACCAGCTGAGCTGCTCGGGTGATCTTCCCGTGGTCGACACCGCGTACCAACCGATCGCCCCGCCTTCGACCTCGATGCGATTGACCTGCGGTTCATCGACGCCATCGGGCAGATCGGCGCGGATTTTGCTGACGGCATCCCGTACGTCGTTGAGTGCGCGATCGATCGGCGTGCCGATTTGGAATTCGACCGAAGTGACCGAGGCCCCCTCGAGCGCTCGCGAGCTGATGTTGCGCACGTCGGCCACGCTGCGCACCGCCCCTTCCACCTTTTGCGTGATCTGCGTTTCGATTTCGGAGGGCGCGGCGCCCGGCTGGGACACGGACACCGAAACGATGGGAAAACTCAGGTCGGGCGTGAGATTGATGGGCAGACGCGAAAAGCTCACGAGACCCACGAAAGTGAGCACCATGAAGAGCACGATCGGCAACGTCGGATGCCGAATCGCCCATGCCGAGATGTTTTTCATTGGGCGACTCGGACTGGCTCGCCGGCGCGCAGATAGGGACCCGCGGTGCTCACCACGCGATCCCCGCTCGCGAGACCCGACTCGATCACC
>RGYP01000231.1 GCA_010031985.1 Gammaproteobacteria bacterium | reverse complement strand
TCGCTACGTCGATGCGACGATTGCGCGAAAGTTCCTCGGCCTCGATGTCGATCTGAATGAATTTTGCATTCGCAGCGAAACGTGGTGGCAGGCCGCCAAGAAACCGCTGCTGATCGCCGGTGCAGGCGCTTGCCACGGCGCAGCGGGTGATGCGCTGCGCGCGCTCGTCGAACGCTGCGATCTGCCGATCGCCGGCAACGGACTCGGCCGAGGACTCGTACCCGAGGATGGTCTTCGATCGTTCAGCTGGCCATTCATGCAACTCGTGGCGCGCGAGGCCGACGTAGTCTGCGTGGTCGGCGCCCGCCTCAAGCAGCGTCTCGGCTACGGCCTGCCACCACGTTTCGCTGCGAATGCAAAATTCATTCAGATCGACATCGAGGCCGAGGAACTTTCGCGCAATCGTCGCATCGACGTAGCGATCGTCGCCGATGCCGGGCTCGCCTGTCGGCAACTGCACGAAGTACTTGAAAGTGCGGCCGTCTCCGGGCGCCAGACGGCTACGCGTGCCAGCTGGGTACGCGATGCACTGCAGACGCGATTCCGCTATCTCGATACCTTGGTTGACTCAAAGATATCGTCGGACGTCATCCATCCGCTCGTACTCGCACGGGCGATTGCCCGGCGGGTGGACCCTGCCGCAATCGTGATCGGCGATGGTGCCGACATCCAGAACTGGATGTATGCCGCACTGCCCGTGCGCCAAGCACCGGGATTTCTCGATCACTACCCGATGGGAGCGATGGGCGTCGGGACGCCGCTTGCCGTGGGTGCCGCCGCTGCGGCACGCGAAATTGCCGAGCAAACGGGAACCAAGCCCCGACCGGTCGTGCTGACGACCGGCGATGGCGCTTTCGGTTTTTACCCGGCAGAGCTGCACGCCGCGGCGCAAGCGGGACTCAAAATCACCTGCATCATCGGCAACGATGGCGCCTGGGGAACGGAACTGCACGGACAAACGCAGGCGATCGGTCGCGCCGTCAACACCGTGCTCGGTTTCCCGCCCTATGAAAAAGTCGCACAGGGTTTCGGATGTGCGGGACTGCAAGTTGCGAGTCCCGCCGAGCTCGAGACGGCACTCGATGCAGCCTTCGCCCACGACGGCACGTTCGTCGTCAATGCGATCATCGATCGCAGCGCCGGCGTTGCCATCAAAACCGAACCGCTTGCGAAGATGATTCTTTTCGATGATCTTGCGAGCAACAGCAAGAATCTCGCATGAAGCATCCAGCATGAAGACGGTCAAAGGAGAGTGACGCCGATGTCGATCGCAAACACCTCGGGCACGCAGGTTCCCTACCCCAACCCGCTCTACGCCTGGTACGTCGTCGTGGTGCTGCTGCTCGCCTACATCCTGGCGTTCGTCGATCGCGAAATCATTGCTTTGCTCGTGCCCGACATCAAAGCCAGCCTGCAAATCAGCGATACGCAGATGAGTCTGTTGTTGGGTGGTGCATTCGCGGTTTTCTACACGTTCTTCGGCGTCGCCATCGCGTGGCTTGCCGACCGTGGCAATCGGCGCTGGCTGATCTTCTGGGGAGTTGCGTTCTGGAGCGTGATGACAGCCGCCTGCGGCTTCGCGACCTCGTATGCAGCGCTTTTTTTGGCGCGAGTCGGTGTCGGCGCCGGTGAATCGGCACTCAACCCGTCCGCACTGTCGCTACTCAAAGATTACTTTCCGCCGGACAAGATCGGTCGCGCGATTGGTCTCTACACCGCAGGAGTCTCGAGCGGCAGCGGTCTCGCGTTCATCTTCGGCGGCGCCGTCTATCCCAAACTCAAGGAGGCAGGCCCGGTCGAGCTGCCACTCATCGGCTGGCACGAGCCTTGGCAGCTGATGTTCATATACGTCGGGCTGCCGGGCCTCTTGATCGCCCTGCTCGTACTCACCATTCGCGAACCCATCCGGCGCGAATTCCTGGTTGCGGGTGCGAAGCCCATCGCCACGCCCGTCCTCAAGACCTTTGCCCATCTGGCGAGTCGCTGGCGGGCTTTTTTCGTGTTGTTCTTTGCGCTGTCCGGGCTCGCGATCATGGCCTACGGCATCGGTTTCTGGATCCCCGAATTCCTGCGTCGCACCTATGGGTTGACGCCGGAGCAACTCGGTTTTTGGGTGCAGTGGCGCGGCGTCATCACCATCGTCTTCGGGCTGACGGGCGTGTTGATCGGCGGCTGGATGAGCGACTACTTCCAGAAGCGGTACGAAGACGGTTACGTGCGGGTGTGTCTTGCCTCGTTCCTGGTGATGGCCACCGGATACTGTCTCTTCACGCTGATGCCCACGCCGCTACTCGCGGTACTGTTCTTGATACCGGCAACGCTCGGCGCTGCGGCACCGACCGCCGCCGGTGCCGCGGCAGTGGTGTCGATCGCACCGCCAACCATGCGGGCGCAAGTAGTGGCGATCTACTATTTCGTGCTCAATGCCGTGGGCTTTTTCATCGGCCCGACCGCCGTGGCTCTCGTCACCGATTTCTATTTTGCCGACGAGGCTCAGTTGCGCTATTCCATGTTCATCGTTGCTGCAGCCGTCTCGGTGATCTGCGGCAGTCTGCTGATCTACAACCTGCCGCATTTCCGCGCTGCGGCCCGCGAAGCGCGTCAATGGGCGACGCCCGGATCCTGAGCGCTAGACTCGCAATCTGCCGCATCGATTTTTATCGTAGAAAGTCCTACAGAGGTTGTTGTCATGGCCAACGCTCCCGCCGATCCGAAACTCCCCATCCTGCAACGCGACCATCGCAGCGTGATGGGCAAGGTGCTCTACACGAGCAAGAAGCCGGAGCGACTCAACCAGGAGCGCGGACGCGAGTACTTCCGCATCGACGTCCATGCCGATGGCACGCGCACTTGTACTGCGCACTGCGAGATCGACGATCGGCCGTCGGTCATGCGCGACATCACTTACTCGCTCGATGCGCATTGGATACCGACCGATTGTTTCGTTCGACTCTCGG
Organism: Gammaproteobacteria bacterium; assembly: GCA_010031985.1. GTDB lineage: Bacteria > Pseudomonadota > Gammaproteobacteria > Steroidobacterales > Steroidobacteraceae > UBA964. The sequence continues at coordinate 733 of RGYP01000231.1, read as the reverse complement.
TGGGAAGCAAGTTCATGGGTTCGGGTTGGTTTCGCTTTCACCCCGACTTCGCCGAATGCGAGACCTTCACCTCACTCGAGGGTCGCGTCTCGCAGCGCATGGATCTCGCCACGCCCTTGCTCACCTTCCAGAACCACGCCATCGCCTGCGACGCCTGGCACCTGCGCCTGATCGACCAAAAAAAACCTGGCGAGGTGCAGCGCATCAAGCAGATGCTGCTGTCCTCACCCGACCATCGCGGTGCCACGGGCCCGATGCTGTTCTCGATCGGCCTCAACATCGTGTTCGTGGGCCCCGAAAAACTGACCGTCGGTGCCGGCACCTTCGATGCTCTGCATTTCCAGTTCGTGGCCAATCCGGAATTGCCGCAGGAGCACCCGCCCTACGATGTCTGGTGCACCGCCGATGGCGAATACCTGTTCCTCAAGGGGCAGGTGGCGGGCTACATGCAAACCCACTACGAACTGGTGGAACTTTCGTGACCGCTGTCGCATTCCCCACACTTCCATTGCCACAATCGTGGTGTATACTTCAGACACACGTAGCGATCAGACAACGCGTAAGTGTTTGATCTGAAAGGCTTCGTGGGTTTTGATGCTTATTTGCATCACGCGTATGAGTTCCGAAAGACAACTCGATGCGTGAAACAAACAACTCAAACCCCAGGCGGTTGGCACGGGCACGGTCGGGAAGCGGCCTCGTTTGGCGGCTCCCGGGAATCCGCAAGGGTTCA
>RGYP01000024.1 GCA_010031985.1 Gammaproteobacteria bacterium | reverse complement strand
GCCGAGGGTGTTGCCGAGTTGCGTGGCGCGATCGAGGCGATTCCGGCGCGCCGGCGCGGCCCGCGATCGAAAGCCTTTTTGGCGGCGTTCGCCGGGTACCACGCGGCGATCGACGGCACGGTCGCATTTCTGCAGGGCCGTGATCCGACCTTGGCGCATCGGATCGTTTCGCGACAGTTTCTGCCCGAGGGGCCGCGCTTTCACTCGCTTGAGGTCTACGCCGACGAGGCCGACCCGCTCGCCTGGGCCTTTGGTGCACTCGGCAATCATGATCGGGCCCGACATCTCGCCACGCTCTTCATCAATGATTTGGCGGATGTGCTGCGCGAAGCGATCGATCCCGGCTTCGAGTTCGTACGCTATGCCGAGCGACTGGCCGCGAGCGAGCCTTCGTTCGAGCCGCTGGCGACGGCGCTTGCAGCGCCGCGCAATCTGATCGATCAACGTCTGCATGCGCTCACGCTTGCTGCGCTGCAGCGACATCGCCCCGACATCGTTTTATTGTCCGTGCCGTTTCCGGGTGCGGTATACGGGGCGTTTCGTATTGCGCAATCGATTCGTGCGGCAGCACCCCAGACCATGCTGGTGCTAGGCGGAGGTTACGTCAACACCGAGTTGCGTGATCTCGCCGAGCCACGGGTCTTCGATTACTTTGACCGGGTGACGCTCGATGATGGCGAGCGGCCGTTGCTGGCGCTGATCGAGCACTGGCAGGGCCGGCGATCCGCTGAGCGTTTGGTGCGAACATTTCTGCGCGAAGACGCCGTGGCAATCGAAGCTACAGGCACAGTTCGCTACGTCGATCACCGCGAACCCGACGTGCCTTTTGCCGAGGTCGGTACGCCGACTTGGGATGGTTTGCCGCTCGGGCGCTATCTCTCGGTGCTCGATCTGCTCAATCCAGTCCATCGTCTTTGGTCGGACGGACGCTGGAACAAACTCACCGTCGCGCACGGCTGCTATTGGCGCAAATGCAGCTTCTGCGATATCTCCCTCGATTACATCTCACGTTACGAGGCGGCGAATGCGGCGCTGCTCGTGGATCGCATCGAGGCCGTGGTCGCCGAGACGGGGGAGAGCGGTTTTCATTTCGTTGACGAGGCTGCGCCGCCCAAGGCGTTGAAGGCGATGGCCGCAGAGCTGTTGCGCCGCGGCCGGGTGATCTCCTGGTGGGGAAATATCCGCTTCGAGAAAACCTTCTCGCCCGAGGTGTGTCGCTTGCTCGCGCAGAGTGGTTGCATCGCCATCACCGGTGGGCTCGAGGTGGCCGCGGATCGTCTGCTGCAACTGATGAAAAAAGGCGTGTCGGTGGCGCAGGTGGCGCAGGTCACGCGGGCGTTCAGCGATGCCGGCATCCTGGTGCATGCCTATCTCATGTACGGATTTCCGACGCAGACCGTGGGCGAGACCATCGACTCGCTCGAATACGTTCGGCAGCTATTCGAAGAGGGCTGCATTCAATCGGGCTTCTTCCATCGCTTTGCCTGTACGGTGCATTCGCCGGTGGGTCGCGAGCCTGCGGCCTATGGCGTGACTCTTGCGCCGCAACCCTTTGGCGGCTTCGCGCGTAACGATGTCGCTTTCATTGATCCGAGCGGTGTCGATCACGATGCACTCGGTGAGGCCTTGAATGCCGCGCTTTACAATTACATGCACGGCGTGGCGCTCGAGCGCGATGTGCGCGAATGGTTTGCGCACTTCATGCGCCGCGTGCCGCGCACCACGGTGCGCCGCGATTTCGTCAGAGCGGCGCTGGCGAAAAAAAGGCCTCGATCGGTACGCTGAGACCGGAGAGGTCGGCTGTGGCTGCAGCGGTGGCTGCGGCGGCGAAGGTCGCTGAGCACCAACCCGCGGTGCCGAATCCCTGAAAATCTGCATATTCCGGGAAGTGCCGCGACCAGCGCAGTGCCAGCTCCGAAATTCCCGGGTTGTGACCGACGAGCAGCAGGTGAGGCGTCGCATCGTCACTCGCCTGCAGCACTTCGAGCAAATGCGACCAGTCGGCGTGGTAGAGGCTACGTTCGAACACCAGCGGCAGCGTCGTATCGGGCGTGCTCAGACGATCTCGCAGAATGGTGGCGGTTTGCGTCGTGCGTACGGCGGAACTCGCCAGCATCAGCGAGGGCGCACCGATTCGATCACGGATGGCGGTGGCGGTTTGGGCCACCTCCCGGCGACCACGCCCATCGAGCGGTCGCTGGAAGTCGCCACCCTCGGCGTGCGCCGCGGCGTGCCCGTGACGCACCAGTGTGATGCGTCTCACGGCGCTGCGACCTCGACGCGGCCGTCGCGGATGCGGGCGGAGAATACTTTGAGCGGTTCGTAAGCCGGAGGTGTGAGCGCCGCGCCGGTACGCAAACAGAATCGTGCACCGTGGCGTGGGCAAATGACCACTCCGCAAGGCGTGCTCGAGTCGGTTTCGAGTTCGGCGCCGGTTAGTGATTCGCCATCGTGCGTGCAACGATCTTCGAACGCATGCAACTCACCCTCAAGCAGCACCGCGGCCACGTAAAACCCCTCCACCTCGCCGTCGAGCCTGCCGCCCGACTGCAGCACTGCGGCCTCGCCGATGTCGACCCACGACACCGCCATGGGTTACATCATGCCGGTCTGCAAGCGCGCGGCCTCGGACATCATCGATTGATTCCACGGCGGGTCGAACACGAGCTCGACGTCGGCCTTGGCAACGGTCGGAATGATCTCGAGCTTTTCTTTGACGTCCTGCACCAGCACATCACCCATGCCACAGCCCGGCGCGGTCAGCGTCATCTTGACCGCGAGCGTGCGTGTGCCATCGTCGTTGGCGGCCACCTCACATTCGTAGACCAGTCCCAATTCGACGATGTCGATCGGAATTTCGGGGTCGTAACAACTGCGCATTTGTTGCCAGGCGAGCGACTTGATGTCCTCTTCGGTGGCGCCGGGCGGCAGCGCCGGCGGCGTGAGCGCCTGCTTGCCGATGGCGTCGGCGTTCTCGCCCGACAATCGATAGAGATTGCCCTCGATGTAGAGCGTGAAACTGCCGCCAAGTGCCTGGGTGATGAACCCCGACAGGCCTGCCTGCAATTCGATGGCATCGCCCGAGGGCACCATCACCGCATGGGTGTTGCGGCTCAGCGTGAAGGCTTCGTTTTCGTGGCTGCGCATCGGGGACGGTTCTATTCGGTCGACACGGTGGCGGGACCGTGATCGGCATGGCGTTGTGCGTGGTGTTCGAGTGCAGCGCCGAGCGTATGCCAGCAGAGGCTCGCGCACTTCACACGGGCGGGGTAATCGCGCACTCCGGCAAGCGCGGCCAGTTTGCCAAGCTCGGCTGGTGGCAGGGTCGCCTCGCCGTGGGCGGTGAGCGTCTGGTGTACGAGCTCGCGTAGCCGCGTGATGGCGGCTTGGTCCTTGCCTTTGACGGCCTCGGTCATCAGCGAGGCGGAGGCGGTGGAGATCGCGCAGCCCTTACCTTCGAAACGGATGTCGGTGAGGCGATCGCCCTCGAGTCGCAGCGTCAGGGTCAGACGATCGCCGCAAAGCGGATTGTTGCCATCGGCGGAGGTGTCGCAGGGATCGAGCCGTCCGAAGTTCCGCGGTTGCTTGTTGTGATCGAGAATCACGTCACGATAGAGATCTTTGAGATCCATCAGCCGAACACCTCGCGTGCCCTGCCGAGCGCACGCAGCAGTTGATCGATGTCGGCGTCGTCGGTGTAGCAGCCGAAGGACGCACGTGCCGTCGCCGGTACATCGAAGAATTCCATCACCGGCATCGCGCAGTGATGTCCTGTACGCACGGCGACTCCCTCGTCATCGAGGATCGTGCCGAGATCGTGGGGGTGTATGCCCTCGAGCGTGAATGAGATCACACCGGTTTTTTCTTTGGCCTCGCCAATGATACGCAGCCCGGAAACGGCGCGCAGAGCGCGGGTCGCGCGCGCCAGCAGCGCCTGTTCGTGCGCGTGCACGCGCTCGATGCCCAGTGCTTCGAGATAGTCGATGGCCGCCGCCAGACCGACCGCCCCCGAAATGTGCGGCGTGCCGGCTTCGAAGCGATAGGGCAGCTCGTTGTAGGTGGTTTTGGCGAAACTCACCGTGAGGATCATGTCGCCACCGCCTTGCCAGGGCGGCATGTCGCGCAGCACGGCCTCGCGCGCCCACAGCACGCCGAGCCCGGTCGGTCCGTAAAGCTTGTGACTCGAAAAGACGTAGAAGTCGCAGCCGAGCGCGCGTACGTCGACCCGCTCATGCGCCACGGCCTGCGCACCATCGAGCAGCGTCATTGCGCCGACCGCATGCGCGGCATCGATCATGGCGCGAATGGGTAGTACGGTGCCGAGAGCGTTCGACACTTGCGTGAAGGCCGCGAGCTTGGTGCGCGGTGAGAGCAGGGCGCGGAAGGCGTCGAGATCGAGCTCGCCACGCGCATCGATCGGTGCCACCTTGAGCACTGCACCGGTACGCTCGCAGAGCATCTGCCACGGCACGATGTTCGCGTGATGCTCCATCCAGGTAATGAGCACTTCATCGCCCGGCCCGAGGCGGCGACCCCAGGACTGTGCGACGAGGTTGATGGATTCGGTCGTGCCGCGAGTGAAGACGATTTCTTTGATACTGGCCGCGTTGAGGAAGCGACGCACCCGCTCGCGAGCACCCTCGAAGGCGTCGGTGGCTTTTTGACTCAGCTCGTACACGCCGCGGTGTACGTTGGCATGACTGCTGCGCTCGTAACGATCGACCGCCTCGATCACGGCGAGCGGTCGCTGTGCAGAGGCCGCAGTGTCCAGAAAGGCCAGCCGCTTGCCGCGCACGGTGGTCGCCAAAATCGGAAAATCGGCGCGCACGCGCGCCACGTCGTAGGCGGGCATCGTCATTTCTGCGTTCACGACCAGGCTCTCGTCGCCGCGCCCGGCAATTGTCGCTCGAGGGCGGCGGCCACTTGCGATCGCAATTCGGGCGAGGGGAGTTTCGCCAGCACGTCACTGACGAACGCCCATTTGAGCAGGGACTCGGCAGTCGCAGGCGGAATGCTGCGCGACAACAAATAAAAGAGCATGTCCGCGTCGAGTTTGCCGACGGTCGCGCCGTGGCTGGCCTTCACGGCATCGGTGTAGATTTCGAGCTGCGGTCGGACGTCGGCCTCGGCCTCGGCACCCGCGAGCAGGCATTTGAGCGACTGGTCGGTCTGCGTGCCAAGGGCCGCAGCCTCGACGCGCATGTGGCCATTGAAGGCGACCCGAGACCGACCGGTTGCAATGCCACGAAAACATTGCAGCGTGCGTGCGCCCGGCGCAGCGTGGGTGACGTGCACGAACGCATCGTGATGCTGAGTGCCTTCGCCGAGAGCCGCCACGTACCACTCGAGCGAGGCTTCGCGACCGACGTGTTCGACGAATGCCGTGGAGCGACTGGCGAGCGCGCCCTCGATGACCTGCACGAGCTTCATGCTCGCACCGACGTCGAGCTGCAACTCGAGCGTGTCGAGGGCTTGCGCCTTGGCGCCGTGATGACCGATGCGGGCGAGCTCGAACTGCGCGTGTTCGCCGACCCGCGCCGCAAGATGCAGGTTGACGAGTGTGGAGTCATCGCCGCGCGCCGACAGTTGTCGCTCGATCAATTGGAGTTTCGCGCCGTCTCCGAGAGTGATGTCGAGAGCGGGGTGCGAGCTTGCTGTGGCGACGCAAAGGACTTCGAGTGCGAGCGCGGCCTGCGCCGGGACAGCGATTCGGCAGGTGCCTTGACGAAAGCGCCGGTTGAGATTGGCGAATCTTTGATCTGCGCCGGATTTTTCTTGGGCGTCGACATCGTGGGTGATGTTGACATCGGGTAGGGCCGTCGACAGCGCCGCGACATGATGCCCATCGACCAGCACCAAACGGGCGTAGCCCGGCAAAGCGGCAGGCAATCGGCCAGCGATGTCTCCGAGTTGAGTCGCCTCGGGTGCGGGCGCGGGCTCGAAACGGGCACGCGCCAAGCCGCGAAGGTTCGCGTACCTCCAGTTCTCGTCGCGATTCGACGGCAGTACGATGGGCATCGCACTCATGTCAGGCGGCCTCGTTCAGCACCCAGTCGTAACCCCGCGCTTCGAGTTCGCGGGCAAGTTCGGGACCGCCGCTGCGAATGATTCGACCACGGGCCAGCACGTGAACGCGATCGGGCTGAATGTAGTCGAGCAGTCGTTGGTAGTGCGTCACCAGCACGATGGCACGGGTCGGAGAGCGCAACGTGTTGACGCCGTTCGCCACCACCTTCAGCGCGTCGATGTCGAGACCCGAGTCGGTTTCATCGAGCAGCGCGAGCGAGGGTTCGAGCACGAGCATCTGCAGGATCTCGTTGCGTTTTTTCTCGCCACCCGAGAAGCCCTCGTTCACTCCGCGTGACAGAAAGGCTTCGTCCATCTGCATGACCTTCATCTTCTCGCGCACCAGCGTCAAAAATTCGAAGGCGTCGACCTCCGCTTCACCACGATGCTTGCGGGCGGCGTTCAGCGCGGCCTTGAGCAGGTAGACGTTGTTCACGCCCGGAATCTCGACCGGATACTGAAAGCCCAGAAAAAGACCGGCCTGCGCGCGTTCTTCGGGCGCGAGCGCGAGCAGGTCGCGACCCTGATAACTGACGCTGCCCGCGGTCACCTCGTAGCCGGGGCGTCCGGCGAGGGTGTAGGCGAGGGTGCTTTTTCCCGAGCCGTTCGGACCCATGATGGCGTGCACTTCGCCCGCAGGCACCTCGAGGTTCAGGCCGTCGAGCACTTTTCGGTCGCCAACCTTGGCGTGCAAATCTTTGATGACGAGCATCGATCTCTCCGTGTTTGACTTGCCGCTGCGGCCTCAGCCCACCGAGCCTTCGAGGCTGACCGCGAGCAGGTTCTGGGCCTCGACGGCAAACTCCATCGGCAATTCCTTGAATACGCTTTTGCAGAAGCCGTTGACGATCATGTTGACGGCATCCTCTTCGCTGATGCCGCGCTGCAGGCAGTAGAACAACTGGTCTTCGCTGATTCGCGAGGTAGAAGCTTCGTGCTCGACGGTCGCGCTCGGGTTCTTCACCTCCACGTAGGGGAAGGTGTGCGCTCCGCAACCTGCGCCCATTAGCAAAGAGTCGCACTGGGTGAAGTTGCGCGCACCCGTCGCCGTCGGCAGGATTTTGACGAGTCCCCGATAGGTGTTCTGACCACGACCCGCCGAGATGCCCTTCGAGACGATGGTGCTGCGGGTGTTGGCGCCGATGTGGATCATCTTGGTGCCGGTGTCGGCCTGCTGGCGGTGGTTGGCGAGGGCGACCGAGTAGAACTCGCCGACCGAGTTGTCACCGCGCAGCACGCAGCTCGGGTACTTCCAGGTGATGGCGGAGCCGGTCTCGACCTGCGTCCAGGAAATTCTCGAGTTGCGTCCGCGGCATTCGCCGCGCTTGGTCACGAAGTTGTAGATGCCGCCGACCCCGTTCTCGTCCCCCGGATACCAGTTCTGAACCGTGGAATATTTGATCTGCGCATCGGCCATGGCGATGAGTTCCACCACGGCGGCGTGCAGCTGGTTTTCGTCGCGCATGGGTGCCGTGCAGCCCTCGAGATAGCTCACGTGACTACCCTCGTCGGCGACGATCAGCGTGCGTTCGAACTGCCCGGTCTTTGCGGCGTTGATGCGGAAGTAGGTCGACAGTTCCATCGGGCAGCGCACCCCCTTCGGAATGTAGACGAACGAGCCGTCCGAAAACACCGCCGAATTGAGGCAGGCATAGAAGTTGTCGGTGTAGGGCACGACGCTGCCAAGATGCTGCTCGAGCAGCTCGGGATGCCTCTGTACCGCATCGGAAAACGGGCAAAAGATGACGCCCGCTTTTTCGAGTCTGTCTTTGAAGGTGGTGGCAACCGAGACGCTGTCGAATACGGCATCGACTGCGACGCCTGCAAGGCGCGCACGCTCGTGCAGTGGCACGCCGAGCTTCTCGTAGGTCTCGAGCAGCTTCGGGTCGACCTCTTCGAGGCTTTTGGGCCCGTCTTTCTTTGTCTTGGGCGCCGAGTAGTAGGAGATGTCCTGATAATCGATCGGGTTGACGTGTACGTGAGCCCAGACGGGCTCGCTCAGGGTCTTCCAGTGACGGAACGCGCGCAGCCGCCACTCGGTGAGAAAGGCGGGCTCACGTTTGATTCGCGAGATGGCGCGCACCACGTCTTCATCGAGACCGGGTGGCAGGCTCTCGGATTCGATGTCGGTGACGAAACCGTGCTGGTAGCCACGACCGATGACGTCGTGAATTTCCGCGTTCTGTATTTCGGCGTTCTGGCTCATGTTTGCTCGTGCGGTAGGGGCGCCGGGTCGGCGGCGCGGCGACGTCGCAGCGCCGCTGCGGCGCGACCGCCCACCATCGGATTGAGCTCGTGCTCGATGCCGCGCAGTTCGAAGTTTCGGCTATCGAGCCCCGCGAGTTGCGCGAGGCTGACGTCGTAGAGCGAGCGGCGGATGGCGAGATTCACCCGCTGCCAGGCCTGGCCCACGCCGCAGGTGGTTTCGATGTCGCAGTGTCCGCGGCCGGCGGAACAATCGGTGACGGCGACCGGGCCTTCGAGCGCATCGAGGATCGCGGCGGCCGAAATGGCGGCCGCCGGACGGGCGAGCGAATAGCCCCCATGCAGTCCGCGGGTCGATCGAACGAGGCCGCCGCGATGCAGAATTTTCATCACTTTGCTGACCGTGGGCGTGCCGATGCGCGTGCGCTCGGCGAGCGCCGACGCGCTGAGGCAGGCCGCAGGCTCGCGGGCGAGAGCCGCGAGCAGGACGGTCGCGTAATCGGTCATGCGGGAGATGCGGATCATATAGCAGGACCATTTTAGTCCAGATTACGAATTCCTGCAGCCCCGAGGGGCCGTCACGCGCCCGGAGAGGGGGCGGGCTGCGCCCGAGCGCTTTGCTACACTCGCGCCCCCGCTATGTCCGACACCGTCGTCAAAGTCAGCGATTTGCAGTACCGAGTCGCCGGTCGGGCGATTTTCGATGGCCTCGATCTCGAAGCGCGTCGTGGCCGCGTCACGGCCATCATGGGCCCGAGCGGTACCGGCAAGACCACGCTGCTGCGACTCATCACCGGGCAGGTCAAGCCAGACCGCGGTCGAGTCGAGGTGTTCGGTCAGCATGTCGCCAGCTTGCGCAAACCCGAGCTCTACGCACTGCGTCGACGCATGGGGATGCTGTTCCAGAATGGCGCGTTGCTGACCGACCTCAACGTTTTCGAGAACGTCGCCTTTCCGGTGCGCGAGCATGCACGCTTGCCCGAAGCGGTGCTGCGCCAGTTGGTGCTCACCAAGTTGCACGCGGTGGGACTGCGCGGTGCGGCCGATCTCATGCCCGCCGAACTGTCGGGTGGGATGGCGCGGCGTGTTGCGCTCGCCCGCGCCATCGTCATGGACCCGGAATTATTGATCTACGACGAGCCCTTCGTCGGCCTCGATCCGATTTCGATGAGCGTCATCGTCCGGCTCATCCGCGAGCTCAACGATGCGCTCGGCATCACGAGCATCGTGGTCTCGCATGACGTCGACGAGCTCGCCTCGATCGCACACCACAGTTATCTGTTGTCGGGCGGCAAGGTGGTGGCCGACGGTTCACCGGCGCAGCTGCGCGACAGTCCCCTCGAGGTGGTGCGCCAGTTCATGAGCGGTGAGCCCGATGGTCCCGTGCCGTTTCATTATCCGGCGCCCGATTACCACGCTCAGCTGCTCGGCAAGCACGAGGTCGGCCGATCGGGAGATCGCTCGTGATCACGGCGACGCTGCAACGCATCGGCGCGGTAGGGGTTTTTTTGGGGCGCGTACTCGCGCAGTGTGGTCCGGCACTGCTCCGGCCACGAGCCGTGGTACATCAAATTTACAACGCCGGCGCGCGCTCGCTGATCATCATCATGCTCTGCGGTCTCTTTGTCGGCATGGTGCTCGGCCTGCAGGGTTTCGATCTGTTGCAGCGTTTCGGTTCCGAGGATGCGCTCGGCGTGGCCGCGGCCTTGGGGCTGCTCAAGGAACTCGGTCCGGTCGTGACCGCTCTATTGTTTGCAGGTCGTGCGGGTACGGCGCTGACTTCCGAGATCGGCTTGATGCGGGCGACAGACCAGCTCACGGCCATGGAGATGATGGCGGTCGATCCGCTGCGACACGTGGTGGCGCCGCGTTTCTTGGGCGGAGTGATCGCCATGCCGTTGCTGGTCGCGGTGTTCAACGTCATCGGGCTCTTCGGCGCGCAGCTCATCGGCGTGCAGGTGATGGGCGTCGACACCGGTGCTTTCTGGTCGCAGATGCAATCGGCGGTCGAACTCGACGACGTCAACGAGGGCATCGTCAAAAGCCTGTGCTTCGGCATCGCTTGCAGCCTGATAGCCGTTTACGAGGGCTACACGGCGAAGCCCACGGCCGAGGGAGTCGGGTTGGCCACGACCCGCACGGTCGTCATTTCTTCGGTGTTGACGCTGCTGCTCGACTACATGCTCACGGCAGCTTTTCTTGGAAGGTGATCGCAGATGAAATCGCAACGCTCGCTCGAGCTCGGGACCGGGCTCTTCGTACTGCTCGGCTTCGCCGCGCTGTTTTTTTTGACGACGCAACTGCCGGGCAGCGGTATGAGCGTCGGCGGCGCCACGGGCTACAAGGTGACGGCACGCTTCGACAACATCGGTGATCTCAAGGGCGGCTCGCCAGTCAGCATGGCCGGGGTGCGGATCGGTCGGGTCGAATCGGTCGCTTTCGACTCTGGCGATTATCGCGCCGTGGTGACGTTGCGCATCGATCCGCAGTACGACCGCATTCCCGACGACAGCGATGCCAGCATCCAGACCCAGGGTCTGCTCGGTGGCAAGTACGTGGGCATAGGACCCGGGGGCTCTGACACTTATCTCAAGGACGGCAGCCAGATCGAGTTCACGCAATCAGCGATCGTGCTCGAGTCGCTGGTCAATAAATTCTTTGCCAATTTTGCGAGCAAGGGTAGTGAGGGAGAGAAGCCGCAATGAATCCCGGGTCGATGAGTTTCAGCTCGATGAATTTCAGCGCGATGAATTGCGCGCTGCGGGGACTGCGCGCGGTCGTCATGGCGAGCGCTTTGTTCGTCGCCATGACGCTGTCGTCGACGCTGCTGGCGCAGAGCAAACCGGCGTTCACGACGGTCGATGCGAGCGACCCGGTCAAGCTCATGGACAGCGCCGCCAATATCATGGTGAGCGAACTCGAGTCGCGGCGCGCCGAGTTTCGCAAGGACCCGGCCAAGCTCTCGGCGCTCGTCGAGCGGGTGCTGCTACCCCATTTCGACGTGGACTACGCGGCTCGTCTCGTGCTCGGCAAGCATTGGCGCACGGCAACGCCCGAGCAGCGGCAGCGGTTCATCGACGCGTTCTACGGTTCGCTGATGAGCAACTACGGCGATGCGCTGCTCGAGTTCACGGGTGATCGCATCAAGGTACTGCCCTCGCCGGTGGCAGCCGATGCCACCTCCGCCACGGTGCGCACCGAGGTCAAGCGCAGTAACGGTCAAAAAATTCCGGTCAATTACTCACTGCGCAAAACCGAGACCGGCTGGAAAGCCTGGGACGTGATCATCGAAGGCATCAGCTACGTGAAGAGCTTTCGCGAGGACTTCGGTTCGGAGATCGACCAGAAGGGACTCGAGGCGGTCATCCAGCGTCTCGAGTCGCAGAATCGCGTGGCGCGTGCGGGTGGAGCGGTCAAAACAGGCGTTGCTCGGCCGTGAGTCTGTCGATCGTCGATCTCGGCTTCGAGTCGGGTGTGGCGCGCCACGCCCTGCGGGGTGACTTGACGATCGACGCTGCAGCGTCGGCATTCCCGGCGGGTCTGGCGCGTCTCACCGCACTGACGCCGGGCGGACGCTGCGATTTCGACTGCAGTGGCATCGATGCCAGCGACAGTACCGGTCTTGCGGTACTCATCGAATGGCAGGCCGAGGCGCAGCGCCGCGGTTTATCGCTCGGCTATTCGAATTTGCCCGTGTCGCTCGCGCGGCTTGCGCGCTTGAGCGAGGTGGAGACGCTGCTGATCAGGGCTTGAGCGGCTCGGCGTCTTCCGACTCGAGCATCGCGTCTTCGAGATTTTCCGCCGGCACATTGCCGTCCCGAACCTGATATTCACGCCGCTGCAGGTAGGCACTGCGCACGAAGGCGTAGCGGTCGCCCGCGCGATCGATCACGGCATCGGCATCGAGTAGGCGCACTCGCTTTTCGAAGTTTCCCGCCGCCCACAAGGTCCAGCGGGTGCTGTCATCCTCGAGATAGGAGCGCGGCTCGGTGAAGTCGTCGGCGATCGAACCGATGCCATCGCGCAAGGTGGTCGGTCCGAAGAAAGGCACCACGAAATAGGGCCCGGCACCGACCCCCCACTTGCCGAACGTCTGACCGAAGTCTTCGTCGTTGACGTCGAGTCCGACATCGCTCGCCGGGTCAAAGATTCCGCAGAGTCCGAGTGTCGAATTGAGTACGAACCGCCCGGTATCGTTGAGCGCGGCGCCGAACTTGCCCTGCAGCGCGTTGTTGACGAGCGTCACCGGATATTTGGCGTTGGCGAACGCGTTGCTGACGCCCGTCTGCACGAAGTGCGGCGTGACCCAATGATAGGCCTTGGCGGCGGGGCGCAGCACGGCGCGATCGATCCCGTCGTTGACGGCGTAGCTCGCACGATTGAGGGGTTCAAACGGATCGCGTGGGTCGCTCGCGAGCGCGGTGGTGGTGGCGCAGCCGGCGAGCATCGACAGCATGGCGCAACTGACGATCACCCGGATGCCGGCGGTGTCGAACCTGCGCGTCGCAAAGTCACCGGGCTGACTCTGCGGAATCTTTGACCCGGCGAGCGATGTCGGACTCGACGTCAACGACGAAGAC
>RGYP01000230.1 GCA_010031985.1 Gammaproteobacteria bacterium | reverse complement strand
CCGTTCGAATTCCCCCGTGGCACCGACGATGAAGCCCGTTGCAGCAGGCGCGATGAGTCCTGCGAGGTTGCCGCACATGTTCTGCACGCCCACCCAGCGAGCCGCCGCCGTCGGGCCCGCCATGATCTGCGGCACGGCAAAGGTGCCCGGCGAGCCGATGCCGATGACCAGTTGATACAAGTAGAGGCAGGCGATGGCAGCGGTCACGGGCAGGGTGACGAGGCCCACCATGCAGCCGATACCGAGCAGGTGGTAGACGCCCAGAATCGTTTTGTAGGTGCTGTTGGCCGAGTGTCCGCGCGCGATCCAGCGATCGGTCAGCCATCCCGAGCTCCAGGCGGCGACGGCATTCAGCAGGTACGCACCACTCGCCACCGCCGCCATGGCGGTGATCGAAAAACCGCGCTCGGTGATCAGGTACGAGGGGAGCCAGGCGAGGATCAGATAGAACGAATAGTTCATCGAGAACAGCCCGAGCGAGGTGCCCCATAGCCCGCGCTGCTGCAGAATTTCTTTGAACGACGGGCCGGTGGCGCCGCCGTCGTCAACTCGTGGCTCGACAACGACCACGCGACGCCACAGCAACAGCCACAGCAGCGACAGCGTGCCGAAGAGCAGAAAACTCGATCGCCAGCCGTAGTGCTCGATCAGCAAACCGCCGAGCAGCGTGCCGATCGCGGGACCGATCAAGTAACCGAACGCCGTGATGCCGTTGGCTTCGGCGAGCCGTGACGCGGGTACGCCTGCCGCAAGCAATCGCGACATGCAGGGGAAAGAGACGCTCTCGCCGAGACCGAGCAGCAGGCGAAACAGCAGCAGCGCGACGAACGAGGCGGCAAATCCGCTCGCGAGCGTCGCCACCGACCAGATGCAGAGGCCTGCGGTGAGCACGGCGTGCGCACCATAGCGCTCGGCCAACCAGCCGGCCGGCACCATGGCCAACACATAGGTGGCGAAAAACGCCGACAGCAACACGCCAAGTTGCTCGGGCGAGAGCGCGAGCTCCTGCTGGATCAGCGTGGAGGCGGTGGCGAGATTGCCGCGGTCGACGTAACTGATGAGCAGCGCGAGCGAGACCACCCACGCGATTTTGGTGGGTGAGCTCGTCGCGCCGTTTGCGGCCATCAGAATTTCTGCGTGAACTTCAGGCCGACGGTACGCGGTTGCGGACGAACGCCATAGGGCTGAACGCCGCAAACGGACTCGACGCATTGCGCGGTCTTGTAGAGCGCAGAGTCTTCGTTGGTGAGGTTCTGCACGAACACTTCGACCGTGTAGTTGTCTTTGCTCACGCCGGCGCTGAGGTCGGCCATGGTGTTGGCCGGGATATCGCCGATGATGGCGTTGTCGGCGAGCGACAAGCGCGCCGGTGCTTTGCCCGAGTGCGACACCGAGCCCTGAACGTGAGCGTCGTAGTCGCCCATCGCGAAGCTGTAGCGCGCCACGACGTTGCCTTTGAACTCCGGCGTGATCGGCAACGAGGTGCCCTTCGGCGCGTTGATGCTCGTGACCTGACCGGCCGCGTTGAAGTTGGCGTAGTCGCTCTTGAGTTCGGAGCTGTAGAACGACGCCGTCGCCGAGATCATCAGCGCGTCGCTCGCCAGCCACTGCAGTTGCGTCTCGAGACCGCTCACTTCGGCCGAGGGTCCGTTGGCCACCTGCGTGATGCCGTTGGCACCCTGGAAGGCGATTTGGAAATCGTCCCACTGCTGCAGGAACAGCGCGCCGTTGAATTGCAGGCGGTTGTTCAGCCACGCGGTCTTCCAGCCGAACTCGTAGTTGGTGAGGAAGTCGGAGATGTAGTCGCCCGCGAACGGGTTGCGGTTGATGCCGCCCGGACGATAGCCCTCGGACCAGGTGAGGTACAACATCGCGTCGTCGCTCGCTTTCCAGCGCAAATTCACGCGACCAATGTTTTCGCTTTCGTCGATGCCCTTGGCGACGTTTTGGCAGGGCGCGTCCTTGTAGGCCTTCTGGGATTTGCAGCGGTACTCGCCGTTGCGAGACCAGCCTTGACCCATGGGCGAGAAGGCGCCCGAACCGCCGTTGGCCACGGCACCGGGTTCACTGCCCGAGGGCGCGCGTGCGGGGCTGAAGCCGAGCGGGAAGCCAAAGAAACCGTTGACCGTGACTTCGGGCTTGAAGAAGCGTGCGCCGACCGTGAGTTCGAGCGATTCGGTGACGTCGAACGCGACTTGTCCGAAGACCGCTTGATCGGTGTCGACGCGATCGAGGCTGTTGAGGTAGACAACGCCCGGATACTTCGTGCCGTTCGGTTCGTCGCGATTGAGCAGCATGGAGTCGGCAAGACCCACGATGTTGCCGAACGGCTGTTCGAAGTCGTGCTTCTGCTTTTGATAGAAAAAGCCGAGCAGGCCGCGGACCCGACGATCGGGGTCGGAGCTGATGCGCAGCTCGTGACTCTGCTTGGTGTAGGCGTCGTTGTTGACGAAGCTATGCGAGGGGTTGGGGCGGCCACCCGCGTTGTCGAGGAATAATCCAGCGAAGTATCCCGTGGTGTAGACGTTGTCGTACCAGTAGGAGTAATCGGAGTAGTCGAAGGAGGCATCGACGTCGCGGTTGAGGTAGTTGCCGGAGTAGGTGAGATCGAAGGTACCGACCTTGCCCTCGATGGTGAGGCCGGCCTGGTACCACTTGTCTTTCGAATACTCTTCACGGAAGTGGGTGACGGCATATTGGCCGGGCGCGAAATCGCTGAGATCGTCACCCCAGGAGCCGTTGCTGCTCTGCTGCTGGTATTGCACCGACGGTGTCAGGGTCCAGTTGTCGTCGAGCTCGACGCGCAAGGCGGCTCGCGCACCGGTGGTGCTCAGGGTGTTGTAGTCGTCTTTGGCGATGACGCTGTTGTCGACGGTGTAGTCGTCGGCGCGCGTGCTGACGTCACCCGGGTAGACGCGTGTACCCGCGACGTTGTCGATCCAGCCCGCTTCGAGCGAGCGCCAGCCGACGAGGCGCACCGCGGCGCGATCGCTGAGCGGCAGGTTGACGAAGCCTTCGACGACGTAGCCATCGCCGCCTTGGGAAACGTTGTTGGCCTCGAGGGCGTAGCCCGACGAGTATTTTCCGATCTCCGGCTTGTTGGTGATGATGCGGATGGTGCCGGCCTGCGAGCTCGCGCCGTACAGCGTGCCCTGCGGACCTGCCAAGGCTTCGACGCGGGCGATGTCGTAGAGATGCAGGTCGAGGTTGCCCTGAATGGTCGTGATCGGCTGCTCATCGAGGTAGGTGCCGACGCTCGGTTGCGAAGTGGTCGCCTGACCATCACCGCCGGTGACGATGCCGCGCATGTAGACCGCAGAGAAGCCGGCGCCCGCGCCGATGCTGGGCGTCGAGGCCACGCTTGGCAGCATGCGCACGTAATCATTGAAGTTGCGGATGTTGAGCTCTTCGAGCTTCTCGGTACCGAGCGCCTCGATGCTGATGGGCACATCTTGCAGATTTTCACTGCGCTTCTGCGCCGTCACCACGATCTCTTCGAGACCGCCACTCTCTTGTGCGAGGCCCACCTGCCCACCGACGGCCATGACGACGGCTGCGGCGATGGGGGTCTTGATGATGGGTTGCGAAATGAGATCGGTGCGGCGGTGCGGCTTTTTCTTCATGTCCCTTCCTCGAGCGTGACCCTCCCCGAAGGCTACGCCAAAGCGGATCAGCCGCAAAGGGGGGCGGCCGGCCGCCCC
>RGYP01000229.1 GCA_010031985.1 Gammaproteobacteria bacterium | reverse complement strand
TTGTCGGCGAGAGCGACCGCGGCGCTGACCGGGTCTGCGGGCAGCGCATCGCCCGCACCGCGCGGTTGGTAATGCTCGCGGATCGCGGCGGCGACTCGAGGATTTTCGCCGTCGGCGATCGCGTAGTACGCCCCCATGGTGCCTTGCAGTTCGGGGAATTCGCCGACCATCGCCGAGAGCAGATCGCATTTGCAGAGATCGGCGGCGCGCGCGGCGAGCTCGGGGTCTGCCGCGATCTGCGGTGCGATCGTGCGCGCCAGCACGACGATGCGTCGAACTTTGTCGCCGATCGATCCGAGTTTCGCTTGGAAGGTGACTTTGTCGAGTCCGTCGCGCCAGGCCGCGAGTGGCTGGCGACGGTCCTGCTGCTGGAAGAACGCCGCATCGGAGAGGCGTGGTCGAACCACGCGTTCGTTGCCCTCGCGTACGCGCGAGGGTTCGCGGCTGTCGATGTTGCTGATGGTGATGAAACGGTTGGTGAGGACGCCCGCAGCATTTTCCACCGCGAAATACCGCTGGTGTTCTTGCAGCGTGGAGATCAGAACTTCTCGCGGTAGCGCGAGGAAACGCTCGTCGAAGCGGCCTTCCACGGCGACGGGCCATTCGACCAGTGCGGTCACTTCATCGAGCAATTCGTCATCGAGGACGGCGCGTCCACCCTCCGCCTGCGCACAGGCGAGCACCTGCTCGTGGATGCGCGCTCGGCGTTCGGCGAAGTTCGCGATCACGTGACCTTTGGCGCGCAGGACGTCGGCATAGTCTGCCGGCGCAGCGATGGCGATGTCGCCCGGCGCATGAAAGCGGTGTCCGCGCGTGGTCGAACCCGCGACGGTATCGAGCAGGCGCACGGACAGTGCTTCGGCGCCGAAGCGCATCAGCACCCAGTGTACGGGTCGTACGAACTCGGCATCGCTTGCGCCCCAACGCATGCGTTTCGGAATCGGCAGCGCATCGAGCGCCGCCTGCACGATGCCCGGCAGCAAAGAGACCGTCGTCGCACCAGGCTTGCTGCCTTCGAACCAAAGAAATTCACCTTTGCCTTCAGTCACTCGACCGAGCGCATCGATGGTGACACCACAGCTTTCCGCGAACGCCGTCGCCGCACGCGTCGGTTGCCCGGTTTTGTCGAACGCGGCATTGACCGGTGGCCCACGACGCTTGAGCACCTGCTCGGGTTGCATCTCGGCGAGCGCGCGCACGAGGACCGCCAAGCGCCGGGGCGCCGCGTAGGAGATGATCTCACCGTGCCGCAAATCGCTCGCAGCCAGACCACTGCGGATCCCTGCGGCGAGCGCACGCTCGAGCTCGGGCAAAGCGAGCGGCGGCAATTCTTCGGTGCCGAGCTCGAACAGGAAGTCGCGTACGGCCGTCACGGCGCCTGCTCCAGCGTCGCGGCGGGTGCGACCGGTGCCGCCGTCTGCAGCATGGGAAAGCCGAGCGCCTCACGGGCGTCGTAATAGGCTTGTGCCACGCCGCGCGCCAGCGTACGCACACGCAGGATGAATCTTTGACGCTCCGTCACCGAGATGGCGCGGCGCGCATCGAGCAGATTGAATGTGTGCGAGGCCTTGAGCATCTGCTCGTAGGCAGGCAAACCGAGTTTGGCTTCGAGCAATTTTTGACAGGTCGCCTCGTATTCGTCGAAATGTCTGAACAGCACCGCGGTGTCGGCGTGTTCGAAGTTGTACTTCGATTGCTCTACTTCGTTCTGGTGGTAAACGTCTCGATAGGTGATCTTGCCGCGCGGCCCGTCGGTCCAGACGATGTCGTACACGCTGTCGACGCCTTGCAGGTACATCGCGAGGCGCTCGAGGCCGTAGGTAATCTCGCCCGTCACCGGCTTGCAGTCGATGCCACCCACTTGCTGGAAGTAGGTGAACTGCGTGACTTCCATACCGTTGAGCCACACTTCCCAGCCGAGACCCCAGGCGCCGAGCGTCGGCGACTCCCAGTTGTCTTCGACGAAGCGGATGTCGTGCACCAGCGGATCGAAGCCCAACATCTTGAGCGAGCCGATGTAGAGATCGAGGATCTCGAGCGGCGAGGGCTTCATCACCACTTGAAACTGGTAATAGCGCTGCAGCCTGAAAGGATTGTCGCCGTAGCGGCCGTCGGTGGGACGCCGCGAGGGCTGGACGTAGGCCGCACTCCATGGCTCCGGCCCGACGGCCCGCAGGAAGGTCGCGGTGTGAAAGGTGCCCGCACCGACCTCCATGTCGTAGGGCTGCAGCACGACGCAGCCCTGATCGGACCAGTACTTCTGCAAATTGAAGATCAGCGACTGGAAGGTGTGCATGGCACTCGAAACGCGGCGCGTCGGTCCGACAGGACGGGCGGCGATTATAGCGGAGGGGGCGGCGCGGTTCCGTGGTCTACTCAGGGCAAGCACGCCGCAGAGGTCGAGTTCGCGAACGCTTCGGGATTGCGGCTGGGCGTCGAAGCGTCGCATTCTCCCGTCACGAGGGGGGCGATGAACACGCAGCGACAAGACGATTCCGCAGACCGGCGGGATGTGGGCACCCGAGTAGGCATCTGGGAGCTCGCGCCCGGCATCGAACGCGCCAATTTCTACGCGTTGCTGGGCACCGCATTCTTTTCCATCGGCTTGCTGACGCTGGTCGGCAATCTGCGGCCTTACCTCTTCAACTCGATGCTCGACATCCCGGACGACATTCAGGGTCGAGTCAGTGCATCGATGGATGTCGTGAGCGAAATCCCGGCGCTATTGCTGTCGGGGCTCATCGGCGCCGCCTCGGACCGGCTCGGTCGTCGACTCATCTATGGCATGGGCTTCGCGATCCTCGCCATCGGTTACGCGCTATTCCCGTTCGCGAGCTTCGACTGGACGCTCTACGCGATGATCTTCATCACCGCCTGCGGCGCATCGCTGATCGCCGCGATGCTCTCCGCCGTGATCGCCGACTATCCGCAGGAAACCTCGCGCGGCAAGTTGGTCGGCATCTGTTTCTTTCTCAATGGGCTCGGCGTTGCCTCTCTGGTCGGGCTCGCTTCGCAACTCCCCAAGATTTTTCTCGCGGAAGGCATGACGCCGCTGGAGGCGGGCCGTGCAGCCTATTGGTCGGTGGCCGTGCTCTGCCTCGTTCCCATGGTGATCGTGTTGCGCGGACTCGCGCGCCGCGCGCCGGGGCAGCTGGAGCAGCGCGAGCCGCTGCTGGCAACGCTGCGGGTCGGTATTTCCGCAGCCCGAGATCTGCGCGTCCGCCTCGCCTACGCCTCGGCGACCGTGTCACGAGCCTCTTTGTCGATCATCAGCGCCTTCTTTTTTCTTTGGATGGTGCAGGTCGGCAAGGACCAGGGCATGTCGCCTGCCGAAGCCATGCAGCGCAGCGGCGGTATTTTCGTCGTCATTCAGATTACGGCGACGCTATGGGCGGTGACGGTCATCAGTTTCATCGATCGTCTCGATCGGGTGTTGTTCATGGCCATCGCGTCCGCTCTCGCCTGTTTCGGTTACGTGTGGTTTGGTTTGCAGGACGATCCGTTCCAACCGGCGATGTACGTCGCCGCAGTGTTTCTCGGCGTTGGCGAGATGAGCGGCATCCTCGCTTCGCAGGCTTTGGTCGGACAGGTCGCACCCGTGCGCGGCCGTGGCGCCGTGATCGGCGTGTTCACGCTTTGCTTCGCAGGCTTTGGTCGGACAGGTCGCACCCGTGCGCGGCCGTGGCGCCGTGATCGGCGTGTTCACGCTTTGC
>RGYP01000228.1 GCA_010031985.1 Gammaproteobacteria bacterium | reverse complement strand
CGGTGATCCGGCGGTGACCCCGAACAGTTGTCTCGCGCCCCTTGCCAAGGCGCCGTTCTACGCCATTCCCATCCAGCCCTGCGATATCGGTACCAATGGCGGCATCGTCACCGACGAGCATGCCCGCGCGCTCGGCGCCGACGATGCACCGATTCCCGGTTTGTATGCCACCGGCAATTGTTCGGCGTCACCCATGGGCAAGAGCTATCCGGCGGCCGGTGCCACCTTGGGTCCCGGGATGACCTTCGGTTATCTCGCGGCCTTGCATGCTACGGCGCGTACGACGAGCGAGAAGGTGTGAGCGGCTCAGCCCCCGCGGCCCGCACCGCGCCGCGAGACCGTTGCAGTCTCGAGACCGACATCACCTCGCCGAAACTCTACGGCGACATGTCGGCACTCGATGCCGAGTTCGCACGGCTGCGCGAGACCTCACCGGTCGTTTGGGTCGATCGGGCGCCGTACCGGCCGTTCTGGGCGATCTTGCGGCACGACGACATTCTGGCGATCGAGCGTCAGCACGAGCTGTTCATCAACGAGCCGCGGCTCTGTCTCATTCCGCGCGAGATCGAGGAGCAATCGGGCTCGGCGATGGCGGGCGGTCTGCGGGAAACCTTGAAGGTGCTGATGACGCTGGCGCGCTTGTCGCAACGGCCCTTGGGTGATCTCGTCGAATGGTTGCAGGCGCGTGAAGAAAATCGCAAGCGTGGGCGCCGCGAGCGTGTGCGTACGCTCATCGACATGGACGAGCCCGAGCACCGCAAGTTTCGCGAGCTGACGCAGTCGTGGTTCATGGGGGTCGGCGTACGGCGACTCGAGGGGCAGGTCGATGCAATGGTCGAACGCTCGATCGCCCGTATGCGAGCGGCGGGCAAAGAAATCGACTTCGCCCGCGATGTGGCGATGTGGTTCCCCTTGTCGGTGATCATGTCGATACTCGATCTGCCCGAATCCGATGCGCCCTTCATCTTGCGCACTACGCAGCAGTTGCTGAACGCCAGCGACCCGGAGCTCAGAAAATCCGAGGCTTATGGCGTCGATGTGGTCGGCGAGCTTTTTGGCTATTTTCGCGACATCGTGCGTCATCGACGTCGACATCCGGGTGAGGATCTCGTCAGCCTGATCGCCGGGGCGCGTATCGACGGTCGACCGCTCGGTCCCGTCGAAACGCTCTCTTATTTGCTCATCGTGGTGACCGCGGGACACGAGACGACGAGCGCTGCGCTCGCGAACGGCATGCAGGCGCTGGTCGAAAATCCGGCGGAGCGCGCTCGCTTCGAGCCGACGCCCGAGATGGCGCGCACGCTCGCCGACGAGGTGGTGCGTTGGAGTACGCCGGTTCGGCATTTTTGTCGGACGGCCACGCGCGACACCGAAATTCGGGGGATGCCGATCGCGCAAGGCGAATCGGTCACCTTGTTCTTCAACTCCGCGAATCGCGATTCGCTGGCCTTCGCAGATCCGTTTGCGTTTCGGATCGATCGCAAGCCGAATCCGCACCTCGGGTTCGGTCACGGCGTGCACCACTGTCTCGGGCGGCTGCTGGCGCTGACCGAGATCCGGGCATTTTTCTCGAGCTTGCTGCCGCAATTGGCCGAGGTGGAGCTCGCGGGGCGGGTACGCGGCATCGAGAGCAACTTCACCGGCGGCCTCAAAAGTTTGCCGCTGCGGGTGAGTTGGCGTTAAGCCCGTGTTCCCGTGACGGAGGTGAGATTCTGATGATTGCCAACGGCAGGTCAATGATTTCTGTGGCTTGGGTGGCTTCGCTTGCACTCGCCGTCTCTACGGCGCGGGCGCAAACCCCGGCGAACACGGAAACCCCCGTGGATCCGCGCGTGCTCGCGACTGCGCAGCTCGAAGAGGCGCAGGCTTACCACATCGGCACGCTCGCCTACCTCTACGGTTTTCCGATCGTCGATCTGCTGCAGAACATGTATCGCGAGACGCGGCGAGTGGCAGGGACACCGCCATCGTCGCCGCGTGCGTCGATCAATCAGTTCTACCGCTTTCGCGAGCGCGTCACACCGAGCACGGCGGGCACGCTGCGCGCGCCCAACAGCGATACGCTTTATCTCAGCGGCTGGTTCGATCTGCGCGACGAACCCGTGGTCATTCATGCTCCCGAGACGGGCGGGCGTTATTACACGCTCGCGATCACCGATTTTTACTCGGAGGTACAGCATGTCGGTCGACGGACCACGGGCACCGCCGCTCAGGACTTTGCGCTCGTCGGTCCGGCGTTCAAAGGCGAGTTGCCCGCCGGGGTGCGCATGATTCGTTTGCCGACGCATCAGGCTTGGGTGCTGGGGCGCGTGCTCGTCAAGGGTGCAAGCGATTTGGCGGCGGCTCGCTCGGTGCTCGAGGGTTTTCATGCCGTCCCGCTCTCGCGTTGGCAGCGCGGCGAGAGAGTCACGCCAGCCGCGACGGAGCTCGAATCGGTCGAGGCGTGGCAGCCCACCGAGACGCTCGAATTCTTTTCCGTGCTCAATTGGTGGCTGCGAGACAATCCGCGCGTCGTCGGCGAAGAGGCGCTGCTCGCGCAGTTCGACGCCGTCGGCTTCGGACCCGCGCGTGCGTTCGACCTCGCGCGCAGCAGCGAAGCCACGCGGCGGGGCCTGCAGCGAGCGATCGACGATGCCCGGGCGATGCTGCGGGCGGCCTCACGACGCCCGACGCCCGACATTCGCAACGGCTGGATCTTTCCGCTGGCACTCGGTCGCTACGGACACGATTACCTCATGCGCGCCACCGTGGCGTTCGGCGGCTACGCCAATCTGCCGGAGGAGACGGTGTATGCCGCGCTGACGGGAGACGCTCGCGGCCAGCCCTTGCGTGGCGACCGCGATTACCTGCTGCGGTTTCCGACCGGGGCTCGACCCCCGGTCGGCGCCTTCTGGTCGCTGAGTGCCTATCAGCTCAAAGATTTCGCGCTGATGCCGAACGCGATCGAGCGTTACAGCCTCGGCGATCACATCGAGGGCTTCAAACAGGCCGCCGACGGTGCGTTCACCGTGCGGGTTGCACGCGAACCTCCGCGCGATCGCCGCGAGAATTGGTTACCGGTAGGTGAGGGGCCGTACTACCTGATTCTGCGCTTGTATGAACCCGGCCCGAGCGTGCTCGACGGGCGTTACGCGCCGCCGGCGCTCGAGGAGATCCCGCAGCGTTAGCGTGCTCAGCAGGTCGTCGAGCCACCGTTCAGCGGAATCATTTGGCCGGTCATCCAGCTCGCTTCGTTGGCGACGAGATAAGCGACGGCCGCCCCGACGTCTTCCGGCGTACCGGCACGACCGACCGCAGTGACTTTGCGCGCGATGTCGTCGTAACCGTAGTTGTTCATGGCACCGAGCGAGAGCACGTTCACCGTGACGCCATCGGGACCCACTTCCTTGCAGAGGTTGCGCATGAAGCCGATCGTCGCTGCCTTGGCTGCGGCATAGTCGGTGAGGCCCATGCTTTGTCCGAGGCGCCAGGATTCCGAGGAGATGGTGACGATACGACCGAATTTTCGCTGTCGCATCGCGGGCAATACGGCACGACAAAGATTGACGACGGCGCGAAAATTCAAATCGAGTTGCCGTTCGAAGTCGGCGCTGCCGAGATGCTCGAAAGTGCGTAGCGAAGTCGACATGCCGAGCGGCACGCCCGCGTTGTTCACGAGCACGTCGATGTCGCCGTAGAGCTCTCGTGCCTTGGCGGCCAGCGAGTCGGGAATTCCGGCCG
>RGYP01000227.1 GCA_010031985.1 Gammaproteobacteria bacterium | reverse complement strand
GGGCCCCGGAGCGAAAGCAAGCTGGAAAGCCCGTTAGTTTATGCGAAAACCCCGCCGCGGTCGGGTTCGCCCAGGCGCTCGAGGATCGCGGCCCGCGTTTGCTCGCGCAATTGCCGGGCGACGTCTTCCGACTCCAGACCCTCGGGCGGCCAGATCGGCGGCAGCAGCTCGACCTCGATCAGGCCGGGGCGGGGAAAGAAGCGGGGGCTTTGCAGGATGGCGCGCGTGCCGCGGATCACGCAGGGCACGACCGGGCAGCGCGCGTACGCCGCGCTTTTGAAAGCGCCGCTGTGGAATTTGAGCAGCCCCGGCTCGCCGACGAAGGTGCCCTCGGGAAAGAACAGCAGCGACTGTCCCGAGCTCGCCGTACGCAGCACCCGTCGCGCATCGAGCGAACCTTTGTGACGATTGAAGCGCTCGACGAATTCCGTACCGATGCGGCGCAACAGCAGCCCGGCGAGCGGCACGTTCGCCATCTCGCGCTTGACGACGTACGCGTAATTTTCGGGCAGCACCGCCTTGATGACGATCGCGTCGATGTAGCTCGCGTGATTGGCCGCGACCACGCATTGTCCGACGGGCAGGTGCTGTGCGCCGGTGACGACGAGTCGCGTGAACGTCAAGCGCAGAATGAGCCGCGAGGCGACGCCCGCCAGATGACGACGCCGGTCCATCCCCGGGACCACGAGCAGCGACAGCAACAGAACGAGGGCGATGACGATGAAGACCAGCCACGCGTAGCTGCCAAAGATCACGCGCGCCAGCAGGGCGGCGGGATGCTCTCGGGCAGCGGCGGTGGTGGCGGTGGGCGATGACATGGGTGGGTGCGATCGTGACGGCGCGGTATCCTTGTGTTCGCCGTGCGCGAAAGTCAACGCAGTCCGCCGATTTCCTCCGTGGTGCCCGATCCCGCGCTGCTGCGTTTTCTCGACGTGATCTGGATGGAGCGCGGTCTCGCAGCCAATACCCTTGCGGCCTATCGCGCCGATCTGCTCGCGCTGCAACAGTGGCTCGAGACACGTGGCAGCACGCTGGCTGCGGCGAGCCGCACGCACTTGCTCGATTACGTTGCGGCGCGCGTCAGTGCCGGTGCCAGACCGCGCTCGACCGCGCGGCAGCTGTCGGCGTTTCGCCGGTTTTTTCGACAGCAAGTTCGTGACGGCGCACGTCAGGAAGATCCGACCGCCGAGGTGGCCATGCCGCGTACGGGCCGCGCCCTGCCGAAATCATTGAGCGAGCAAGACGTGGAAACTTTGCTCGCGGCTCCGCCGGTCAGCGAGCCTTTGGGGTTTCGCGATCGCACCATGCTCGAAGTGCTCTATGCGACGGGTTTGCGTGTTTCCGAACTCGTCAATCTGCGTCATGCCCAGGTCAATCTCAATCAAGGGGTGCTGCGGGTCACCGGCAAGGGCAATCGCGAGCGTCTGGTGCCCTTGGGGGCCGAGGCCATCGATTGGCTGCAGCGTTTTCAGTCCGATGCGCGGCGCGAAATCCTCGGCTCGCGACAGACCGATTTTCTGTTTCCCACGCGGCGCGGTACGCGCATGACGCGTCAGGCGTTCTGGAATCTCATCAAACGCCATGCTCGAGCCGCAGGTATCGGCAAACCGCTCTCGCCACACACCTTGCGACACGCGTTCGCCACCCATCTTCTGAACCACGGCGCCGACTTGCGCGTGGTGCAGATGCTGCTCGGCCACAGTGATCTGTCGACCACGCAGATCTACACCCACGTGGCCCGCGAGCGCATGAAGAGCCTGCACGCCGCACACCACCCGCGGGGTTGAGAGGGGCGCAAGGCGCGCTGGATCACGCTGGCACGCGCTTTGCGCTTGTCGAGCAGGGGGTCTGTTAACATGCGCCGCATGAAAACCACGGTATTTTCCGCCCTGATCGTGCTGCTGACCCTGCCACTCGGCGGCGCTGCGCAGCAGGGCAGCGCCGCGCAGCCGGCGAGCACTTCGGCGCCACGCGGCGCGACGGCCAACGATCCGCGCGCCGAGCTCGTCAAGCGACTGCCGGGCAGCAAGATCGAAGATTTTCGTCCCTCGCCCTTGCCCGGGGTCTACGAATACGCGCGCGGCGCCGACATCCTCTACGTCAGCGCCGATGGCAAATTCGCTCTCGCCGGTGACATGTACGACATCGCGAACGAAACCAACCTCAGCGAAAAGCGTCGTCGCGAGGCGCGGCTCGCGCTGATCGCCAAAGTGCCCGAAAACCAGATGGTGATTTTCGGCCCGCGCGAGGCGAAGCACACCGTCACGGTGTTCACCGACGTCGACTGTGGTTACTGCCGCAAGTTGCACTCGGAGATCGCGCGCTACAACCAGCTCGGCATCCGCGTGCGCTATCTTTTTTATCCGCGCGAGGGTCCGGATTCCGAGTCATGGGACAAGGCGATCGCCGTCTGGTGCTCGGCCAATCGCAACGAGGCGATGACCCGCGCCAAGAAGGGCGAGAAGATCGGCAATCCGAAGTGCGCCTCCAATCCCGTCGCCAAAGATTACGAACTGGGTCAGGACGTGGGCTTGCGGGGTACGCCGGCGATCATCACCGCGAGTGGTGAGTTGCTGCCGGGCTACGTGTCGCCCGACATGCTGATCAAGCGCCTCGAAGAAAAAAGCTGACGGCGGCAGTCAGGCGCGTTCAGCGCCGGGCCCGATCAGCGTCGGGCTCGACCAGCGCCTGGCTCGATCAGCGCTCCAGCAGTTTGAATTTGTCCGGCTTGCCTTCCCATTCTTTGGCATCGGCGGGTGCATCACCCTTCTCGGTGATCACCGGCCACTTGCGCGCGAGTTCGGCGTTCAGAGCCTTGAACTGCTGCTGGTCGGCAGGGACTTCGTCTTCGGAGTAAATGGCCTCGACCGGGCATTCGGGTTCGCAGAGCGTGCAGTCGATGCACTCGTCCGGATCGATCACCAGAAAATTGGGGCCTTCGTGAAAGCAGTCGACCGGGCAGACCTCGACGCAGTCCATGTATTTGCACTTGATGCAGTTTTCTGTGACGACGAAGGTCATGGTCTTCCCCGAAAAAACGATGTCGCGAACTCTATCGCGGCAGAACGGGCTCTGCCAGAGTCAGCTCGGTCGTTGACCGCCCGTTGACAGCCCCGCCGCCGTGGTGCGGCGGTCGAACTCCGTGAAGTAGTGTTGCTCGATGCCGCGGGCGCGATCCTCGAAATATCGGCGCAAGGCGAATTCCGTGCTCGGAAAAGCGATGTCGCTCCATGGGATGTCACGCTCGTCGACGAGCGTCGATTCGAGGCTCTCGGTGCCGACGCCGAATTCCGGCGAGCGCAAACGGGCACGGAAAAATACGTGCACTTGCTGCGCGTGCAGGATGTGCACGACGGCCAACAAAGAACCGATCTCGACGTCGGCCAGTGCTTCTTCGTAGGACTCGCGCGCAGCCGCCTGCTGCAGCGTCTCGTTGTTTTCCATGAAGCCTGCAGGAAAGGTCCAGTAGCCGAGGCGCGGCTCGATGGCGCGGCGGCAGAGCAGGATTTTTCCGGAACGGTCTTCGGGTACGCAGCCGACCACCAGCTTCGGATTCTGGTAGTGCACCGTGTGACAGGACGGGCAGACGTGGCGCGGCAAGTGCTCGCCTTCGGGGACCCGCACCACGACGGCGGTGCCACAATTGCTGCAATAGTTCATTCGTTGAGCGTTGGTGCCGGGAGAGGGAATCGAACCCACACTCTGTCGCCAGAACCGGAT
>RGYP01000226.1 GCA_010031985.1 Gammaproteobacteria bacterium | reverse complement strand
TTGCACGACGCCGTGGTCGAGTCCGTCGAAGGCTCGCGCGATTCCGGCAAGCTCGGTGGCGGCCGCCTCGGATGCCGGGGTTGCGAGCCCCGCCGTGGTGCGATGGTTGTCGGTGCGGCCCGTGGAAAACCCGGCGGCGCCCGCTTTCAAGGCCTCGCGCAGCAAGCCCCGCATGGCGTCGATATCGTCGGCCGTTGCGGCTTGCTGGGCGAGGGCGCGCTCGCCCATCACCGCCATGCGCAGCGGGTCGTGCGGAACTTGCACGAGAAAATCGAGGCTGTGCGGCATGCGTTCGAGAGCCGCCATGTACTGCGGAAAACTCTGCCAGTCGAAGCTCACGCCCTCGGCGAGCGCCGCTCCCGGGATTTCTTCGACCCCTTCCATCAAAGAAATAAGGCCGTCGACGGCGCACTGCCGATCGCCTGGCGCGAGCGGCGCGAAACCCACCCCGCAGTTGCCGAACACCACGGTGGTCACGCCATGCTGGATGCTCGGGTTGAAGGTTTCGTCCCAGCTCGCTTGGCCGTCGTAATGGGTGTGCAGGTCGACGAAGCCCGGCGTCAGCCAGGCGCCCTGTGCGGCGAGGCGCTTGCGTGCCGCCCCGTCGACGCGGCCCACTTCGCGGATCGTGCCGTCCTTGATGGCGACGTCCGCCGTGTAAGCGGCGACGCCCGTGCCGTCGAGTACGGAGGCGGCTTCGATGACGAGATCGAACATCTGGTTGTCTCCCTTGGCGCCGCTTCGATTGGGGCGAGCTCAGATTGGGGCGAACTCAGCGCGGGATGCGCAGGTCGACGCCGACCGGGCAGTGATCTGGCAGCTTGCGCTGCAAGGCATCACGTGCGTCATAGGTGAGACGCACGAAAGAGCCCGCGACACGCCACTCGGCGAGCCGCGCATCGAGTACGGTGTGATCGATGTAGCTGCGATAATTTTGGTCTGGCGCACAGTTCACGAACGGCTGACCCGCGGCGACGTTGATCAGTTCGAGGCCTTGCGGGTCGCCATCGTTGATCTCGGCCCAAAGATTTCGGACCTGTCCCTGATCGTTGCGGGCGGGCCCCTCGCCCGCAAGCAAGTCGTGGTTGAAGTCGCCGAGCAGTCCGAAGCGTCGACCCGCTGCCGCCTGCTCGTCGATCCAGCGCTCGAGCTCGGGAACCTGACGGGCGAGCGTTTGGCAGTCGCGCCGCGGATCATCGAGAGTGCGCCGCGGACAGCCTGATTTCAGATGCAGGGACAGCAGCCGAAACTCGCGCTTTTCGCCCGGGTAGACGATCAGCAGGGCGCCACGGCGTACGCGATCGTCGAGCGACACGCCGAGCAGGTCGGGCCCGCAGCGATGCGGCACGCCTTTGCGAATCGCAAAGCCCGTGTTCTGCACGCCCTCGCGTTGGCTGAAGCAAAAGTCGTGATGGCGGAACACGCGGCGCGCCGCGTCTGCACCGTCTACTTCCTGTAGCGCGACGATGTCCGCATCGAGTTGATCGACGTAGCGCTCCAGCACCCGAAAATCGAGCGCCGAGCGTTCTTTTTCCATGGCGACGTCACAGGGGATGTAGCGCTCGCGGGATCCGGGGGAGCCGTCGCGCGGCACGCAGGTGCGTGCCAGGGCCAGAAAGTTTTCCGGAGCGATGAACCATTCGAGATTCCAGGTGGCAATCCGCAGGCTCGGGCCGCCCGCCGGCCGGGGAATCTTGTCGGCGAAGGTGGTGGCGCTCGTCGTCAGTGCGAGCACGATCGCCAGCAGGCCCCCTCGCAACCGGGGTGCCAGGATGAATGCGATGCTCGACCGTGGGATTGTCGGGGGGTTCATTCGTGCCATTGTCGCCAAGCCTGACCACTGCTCGCAACGCATGCTAGCCTGCGCTTCATGGGAAAAGATGTTCAAGGCTACCGCCGCCTGTTCGGCGTGCTCGGGCCGTCGACCAACACCATCGTTCAGCCCGATTTCGATGACATGCGTCCGGCCGGTGTCACCAACCATTACAGCCGTATTTACACGCCGAACTCGAAGGCGATCAGCGACGAGACCTTCATGGCGGCCACACACAAGATCTCGCAAGGCGTCGTCGACGCCGTACGCAGCGTGATGACTTGCGAGCCGGATTATCTGGTGATGGGCATGTCGGCGATCACGTTCTACGGCGGCGCCAAGGGAGCCGACGAATTCCAGCGCATGATCGAGCGTGAGTCGGGTGTGTCGATCTCGATCGGGGCGCACTCCTGTGCGGCTGCGCTCAAGGCCTATGGCGGAATCCGCCGCATCGCGTTCCTGTCGCCGTATTACCCGGTCGCCAACGCCGAGGTTCGCCGTTACTTCGCCGACATGGGTTACGAAACGGTGCGCGACGTGCCGATGCGTGCGCCCTCGTGGACTGCCATCGCGCAAATCACCGAAGAGCGCTGCCGCGAGGTCTTGCGCGAGCTCGACGGGCCAGAGGTCGACGCGATCATCCAGGTGGGGACCAATTTGTCGATGGTGCGCCTGGCCGCCGAGGCGGAGGACTGGCTGGGCAAGCCCGTGATCGCGATCAACACGGCCACCTACTGGCATGCCTTGCGCGCCAATGGCATCGCCGATCGCATGAGCGGATTCGGCAGACTGTTGTCGGATTTCTAGGGCTGATATTTTTCGGCTGTCTTTGCAATAGCGTAGTCATTTTCGAGAGGACTCCATGCTCGAACTCAAGCACGAACTGAAACTGTCCAAGACGCGCGACGAAAAAGCGCGAATGAATTTCGTTTCCGGCCTGCGTGCGCACGTGCTCAACGACATGGCCACCGGCATGCGTGCCGTTTACGAGGGCAGCGTGGAGCCAGGCTTTCGGCGCAGTGCCGGCCGCGCCCCGAAAAACGGCCCGGAAGTTCACAAGGCGATCAAGCCCAACGAGTACTTCAAGTTCTATTCCAGTCTGCGCGTCACCGCGCAAGACATGGTTTGGCAGTCGGTATTTCCACCTCTGGAGCGCAATCGAGACGCGCTCAAGAGCAAAGCCGCGGCCTTGTCGAAGAGCAAGCGTCGCGAGCGCGGATCTTTGACGTTGCAGCCCGGATTCGAGGTGCCGCGCTACGTGTCGGCGATCGACGTGCACCTCATGGCCGGCAACTACGATGGCGAGTACGAGACCGACGATCTTGCCGCGGGTGCACTTTACGACAACGGTCTCGCGGTGTTCTCGTTTGGTCTGATGGGTCAGAACCTCGATGACATCGGACAATCGATCGCCGGCTTCATTCGTCTCAAATATCCGAATCTCCAGCCAAAGAAAATTCTCGATCTCGGCTGCACCATCGGCCACAACACGGGCTCGTGGAAGGACCAGTTCCCCGATGCCGAAGTGCACGGCATCGACGTCGCCGCGCCTTGTCTGCGTTATGCCCACGCGCGTGCCGAAGCGCAGGGCCGGGCGATCCACTTCGCGCAGATGAATGCCGAGGCGCTCGATTTTCCGGATGCGAGTTTCGACGTGGTGTTTTCCTCGATGTTCTTGCACGAGATTCCCAAGAAGGGCATCGCGAACATCATGCGCGAGGCCCATCGCGTACTGCGCCCGGGCGGCCTGATGTTGCATATGGAACTGCCGCCGAACTCGCAACTCTCGGCGTACGATGCGTTCTATCTCGATTGGGACAGTGCGTACAACAACGAGCCGTTCTACAAGCCTTTCCGCGACCTCAAGCCGGAAGAACTGTGCCGACAGGCGGGCTTCGATCCAAAGAAATACGTCCAATTCGTAATTCCTTCGGTCGGCTGGTATGGCGAGAAGGTATGGAGCGAT
>RGYP01000225.1 GCA_010031985.1 Gammaproteobacteria bacterium | reverse complement strand
AGATTACCGATGATGCGCGGTGCGCCGAAGACCCGACCGTCGACGAGCTTGATACCGCTTGCGCGCACGGCATGACGTCCGTCGCGGCTGGCGCGTTCGCGCGTGGTGATGATGTTCGCGACCGGTGCGTCGCACTCGATGTGCACGCCGAGTCGGCGTGCTTCGGCGGCGAGCGCCTGGGTGATCGCGCCCATGCCGCCGACGGCATGTCCCCAGACCCCGGGCTTGCCGTTCACTTCGCCGAAGGCGTGGTGCAACAGCACGTAGGCACTGCCTGGCGTATAGGGGCTCGCATAGCTGCCTACGACCGAATCGAACCCGAACAGCGCCTTCAGTGGTTCGCTCTCGAACCAGTGATCGAGAATCTCGCCGGCGCTGCGCGTGAAGAACTCGTGCAGTTCGCGCTGGGCTGCGAGTGGCATGGCACGGAACTCGCGACCGAAGCGCAGCACCTCCCAAAGATCACGCACACGACGCAGATCGGTGGGCGGCGTGCGCTGCAGCAGACCGCGCAGCAAATCGACGGCGCGGCCGAGCAGCGCATGGAAATCGGGCAGGCGAGCGGCATCGCGCGTGCTGTAGCGACGGATTTCTTCGAGCGTGGCCGCCGAGTCGGGACCGGCGCTGAACGAGTCGCCATCGGGCAGTGGCAGGAAATTCTGCATCGGCCGCTCGAGGATGCGCAGTCCATGTTCGGCGAGGCGCAACTCGCGGATCACCTTCGGCTCGAGCAGGCTCACGGTGTAGCTCGCGGTCGAGTTGCGAAAGCCCGGCGCGAACTCCTCGGTGACGGCGGCGCCGCCGACGATGCTGCGACGCTCGAAAACCCCCACCCGCAAGCCCGCCTTGGCGAGGTAACAGGCACAGACGAGGCCGTTGTGGCCGGCGCCGATGACGAGCGCATCGAAATCGGTGGTGGGGGGCTTGCGACTGGATGAATTCACAGGTACTGTATGT
The DNA here is from genome assembly GCA_010031985.1 of Gammaproteobacteria bacterium. Taxonomy (GTDB): domain Bacteria; phylum Pseudomonadota; class Gammaproteobacteria; order Steroidobacterales; family Steroidobacteraceae; genus UBA964. The sequence continues at coordinate 2,822 of RGYP01000225.1, read as the reverse complement.
ATCAACACTGCATAGATAAACAGGGGTGTCCCGTGTCAGACCTCACGCCACGACAAACCGAAATTCTCCGTCTGATCCAGAGAGCCATTGCCGAAACCGGCATGCCGCCCACGCGGGCAGAAATCGCGCAAGAGCTCGGGTTCAAGTCCGCCAACGCCGCCGAGGAGCATCTGCGCGCACTCGCCCGAAAGGGTGTCATTGCGCTCGTGCCGGGCACCTCGCGAGGCATCCAACTCAAGGACATCCTGCGCGAGCAGCTCGGTCTGCCGCTCATCGGCCGCGTTGCCGCCGGCAAGCCCATTCTCGCAGAAGAGAACATCGAAGCGCGCTTCAACATCGATCCCGACATTTTTTCGCCCCGTCCCCACTACCTGCTCAAGGTCACCGGCATGTCCATGAAAGACGCCGGCATCCTCGACGGCGATCTGGTCGCGGTACATCGTACCCCCGAGGTGCGCAACCGCCAGATCATCGTCGCGCGTCTCGAGAACGAGGTCACCGTCAAGCGCTACAAGCAGGAAGGTCCCACGGTCTGGTTGCTGCCCGAGAACCCCGACTTCGAACCCATCCGCGTCAACCTGCGTGAAGAGCCGCTCATCATCGAAGGCGTGGTGGTCGGTGTGCTGCGGCGTGGTGCCACGGGTGGCAAGGCGGCATCTGCGGGTCTGATGTAAGCGACTTAAGAAGTCACCACCTCTCCGAGGTTCATCATGAAAAATTTTGAGCTGCGCCTCTCGCGAGGCGCTACGGGTACGCTCGTCCGCGAAAAAGGCGTAGCCAAGCGCGCGCGTCGTCAAAGTTTCAGTTGTCCTTGTGGTTGCGGTCGCAGCCGCTCGTTCACGCAGCCGCGTTCTTTGCGCACCTCGGTCTTTGCGCAGCCACCGTCCGGTTTGCCGGCGTGAGACATCGCCGATCGTGCCGCGCACGCTGCCATCATGGGTCAGGTCCCTCCAGACAGCCCGTCCGAGCCCACGCTCGAGCGCTTGCTCGAACATCCGGCCATCTGGCGCGGCCGCAGCACTGCACGCACCGCTACGCTTGGTACGGGGTGTCGTCGCCTCGATGAGGCTTTGCCGGGCGGGGGTTGGCCTGCAGCCGGGCTCACCGAGATCCTCACCGCACGCAGCGGTCTTGGCGAGCTGCGTTTGCTGATCCCCTTGCTCGCCACTCTCGGATGCGAATCGCCCGCGCGCTGGGCGGCCTGGATATCTCCACCCTTCGAGCCTTATGCCCCAGCGCTCATCGCCGCAGGGGTGCCGCTCGAGCGTCAGCTCGTGGTGCGCACGGCGGATCCCGCCTGGGCCATCGAGCAGGCACTCGACTCGGGCGGCTGCGCGATCGTGCTTGCCTGGTTCGTTGCGGTTGCAACCGCGCACACCCGCAAGGCAGCACCGCTCGGCGCGTTGCGTCGCCTGCAACTGGCGACGCAGCGCAGCCACGTACCCGCTTTTTTGTTTCGTCCACTCGATGCGGCTGCGCAGTCCTCGCCCGCAGAACTGCGTCTTGTCTTCGAGCCCTCGCTCGAAGGTGGACGTTTGCAACTTTTGAAGAGCCGTGGTGGCGAGCGGCGCCCGCTCGAAATTCTTTGGCGTGAGTGGAGTGCACCGAATCGAAGCGAGCCGCAGCCGGGCGAGTCGACGCGAGATATCCATGGCAAGACGTGAGCGCGCCTCGTCCGTGACCCGTGCTTTTCGCGGGCCGCGCATGCTTCGGCCGTTGCAGAGCCCTCAGCCGCAGCAGAGACCTCAGCCGTTGCAGAGACCCGAGCCGCTGCTGCTCGAGTCATTGTTCGACAGTGCGCCCGAGTCGTGGATCGCCTTGCTGCCTCGGCGCTCTCCGTCGCAGCACGTACCGCAGGACGAAATCGAGTTCGTCGATTCAGCGCTGCTTCACCGTGTTGCCTCGATTGCCGGCAGCTTCACCTCGCGCGTGAGTCTTGAGTTGCCCGATGCACTGCTGCTAGAAGTGCGCGGCAGTTTCCAGTTGTTTGGTGGCGCGCAGTCGTTGTGCCTGCGGTTGCTCGAGAGTTGCCGACGAGCGGGTGTCGAACTGCGTTGGTCGCTTGCACCAACGCCACTCGCAGCGCTCGCGCTAGCGCGTGCCGGATGCGAGGCCATCGTGCTCGCACGAGATCGTCTCGCGGGGGTGCTTGCACCCTTGCCACTCAAAGTATTGGGCTGGTCCGAACTTGCCGTGGCACGGCTCGACGCCGTGGGCGTGCGTACCTTGGGCGCTGCGTTGCGCTTGCCGCGTGCGGGGTTCGCCCAGCGTTTTGGTCAGCAGGCCTTGCTTGCGCTCGATCGACTCACGGGTGCAGCGCCAGAGCCGCGCCGCATGTTCGTCACTCGCGAGCGCTTCCGTGCGCAGTGCGAGCCCGGGTTCGAGCTCTGCGCGCAGTCTATGGTGTTGCAGTATCTCGAGCCGCTTTTGGCCGACCTCGAAGAATTCTTGCGTACTCGTCAAGCGGGCATCGATCTTTTGATGCTGCGATTGCAGCACCATGACCGTCCGCCGACTCGTGTCGATTTGCGTCTCGCGAGCGCCGAATTGCTTGCCAAACAATTCCGTGAGCTGCTGGCGTTGCGTTTGTCGCAACTCGAGTTGCCGGCTCCGGTGCGACGCATCGAGCTGCGGTCCGGCCCGCTGCAGGCTTTGGTGACTTGCAGCGAGTCGATCTGGCGACCGGGTGAGCATGGCGGGGCTGCGGGGCGCGAGTCACCGGCGCTGATCGAGCGTTTGCGTGCACGACTCGGTAGCGCTGCCGTCTATGGTCTTTGCCTCGTACCCGAGCATCGACCCGAAAATGCCTGGGGTGTTGCCGA
>RGYP01000224.1 GCA_010031985.1 Gammaproteobacteria bacterium | reverse complement strand
TGCTCGCTGCGCGTTGCGCCCATGTAGATCCGAACCCCCGGTGCCCGTCGAAAGCCGGGCATTCTACCCGAAGGACGTTGCGGTAGTGGCGCCCCCGGCCGGAGTTGAACCGACGACCTTGGAGTGCTCCGCGCATCGGAGCCGCTGGAGGTGTGGCGCCCCCGGCCGGAGTTGAACCGACGACCTACCGCGCCGGGGGCGCCACTACCGCAACGTCCTTCGGGTAGAATGCCCGGCTTTCGACGGGCACCGGGGGTTCGGATCTACATGGGCGCAACGCGCAGCGAGCAGCTTGCTTCATCTCCGCTTTACGGCAGCAACGCCGACTACGTCGAGTCACTCTACGAGCAGTACCTGAGCGACCCCGCGGGGCTTTCCCCGGCGTGGCGGGAATACTTCGCCAAGCTGCCGCGACCGGCGGCGCCGGAGCCCTCGCATCGGGCGATTCAGGACGCCATCGCGGCCCGCGCGCAGGTGGCGCGGCAGGTGGGCGGTGCGGTGGCTGCGGCACTCGACGGTGACGCCAGCGCCAAGCAGGGCGCGGTGTCGCGGCTGGTGCAGATTTATGCCAACCGTGGTCACCTCGTCGCCAAGCTCGACCCGCTCGGCCTCACCCGTCGTGAGCGCCCGCGGGTCCTCGATCTCGATTATTTCGGTCTGACCGAGGCCGATCTCGACACGCAGTTCTTCACCGGAAGTCGTTCGGAGAAAGTGCCAGCGCGCGCGACGCTGCGCGAAATCATCGCGATGCTCGATCACGTGTATTGCGGTACGGTCGGCGCCGAATTCGCGCACGTTTCGAACACCGAAGAGCGTCTGTGGTTGCAGGACGAGTTCCAGTCGGGACGCATGCACCACCGCTTCACGCCCGAAGAGCGCAAGAACATTCTTTGGGAGTTGACCGCGGCCGAGGGGCTCGAGCGCTACCTGCACACCAAGTACGTCGGTCAAAAGCGCTTTTCGCTGGAAGGTGGCGATGCGCTCATTCCGCTGCTCGACGATCTCATCCAATCGGCGGGCGGTGTCGGCGTCGAAGAATTCGTGATCGGCATGGCCCATCGTGGCCGTCTCAACGTTCTCGTCAACGTGCTCGGCAAAGCGCCCTCGGCGCTCTTTGGCGAGTTCGAAGGCAAGTACGACATCGCTCAGATCAAGGGCTCGGGTGACGTGAAGTACCACAAGGGCTTCTCCGCCGACCTGCGCACGCCGGGCGGCAACGTTCACGTCGGTCTCGCATTCAATCCGTCGCATCTCGAAGTCGTCAATCCGGTGGTCGAAGGTTCCGTGCGCGCGAGGCAGGAGCGTCGCAGCGATGCGCTCGGCGAGCGCGTCGTGCCCTGCCTCATTCATGGCGACTCTGCCTTCGGTGGGCAGGGCGTCGTCATGGAGACGATGCAGTTGTCGCAGGCGCGCGGCTACTACACCGGCGGCACCTTGCACATCGTGGTCAATAATCAGGTGGGCTTCACCACCTCGAATCCGCAGGACATGCGTTCGACGATGTATTGCTCGGACGTCGCCAAAATGCTCGAGGCGCCGATTTTCCACGTCAACGGCGACGATCCGGAGGCGGTCGTGTTCGTGGCGCGTCTGGCGATGAAGTATCGGCAGCGCTTCCACAAGGACGTCGTCATCGATCTCGTGTGCTATCGGCGACTCGGTCACAACGAGGCCGATGAACCTGCGGCCACGCAGCCGGTGATGTACAACGCGATCCGCAAGCATCCGACCACCCGCAAGCTCTACGCCGATCGGTTGATCGCCGATGGCGTGCTGACGCAGTTCGAGGCCGATGGGCTCGTCGAACAGTACCGCGCGGGGCTCGACGAGGGGCGACCGCAGGCCAAGGCCTCGCTCGGCATGATCGGCAATCAGTACACCGTCGACTGGAGCGCCTACATGCGTAACATCGACTGGGCGGCGCCGGTTCTTTCGGGTGTCGAGAAGAAGCGCTTGCAGGCGCTTGGGGCACGCCTCGTAGCGGTGCCCGAGGGTCACATCCTTCATCCGCGCGTACAGCAGGTCATCAATAATCGCTCAAAGATGATCGCGGGCGAGCTGCCGCTCGATTGGGGGTGTGCGGAGTCACTCGCCTACGCCTCGCTGCTCGAGGATGGTTACGGGATCCGCATCTCCGGCCAGGACTCGGGACGCGGCACCTTCTTTCATCGTCACGCCGTGCTGCACGATCAGCAGACGGGCGCGACCTACGTGCCGCTCGAGCACGTCGCCGAACGTCAGCGTCGCTTCACGGTGATCGATTCGGTGCTCTCCGAAGAAGCGGTGCTCGCATTCGAGTACGGCTATTCGCAGACCGATCCGGGTGTGCTCGTGATCTGGGAAGCGCAGTTCGGCGATTTTGCGAACGGTGCGCAGGTGATCATCGATCAGTTCATCAGCTCCGGCGAGTCGAAGTGGAGCCGCTACTGCGGTCTGACGCTGTTTCTGCCGCACGGCTACGAGGGGCAGGGCCCCGAGCATTCGTCGGCGCGTCTCGAGCGCTTTTTGCAGCTCTGTGCCGAGGCCAACATGTCGGTATGCGTGCCGTCGACTCCAGCGCAGATGTTCCACATGTTGCGCCGGCAGATGCTGCGCCCATTCCGCAAGCCCTTGGTCGTGATGACGCCGAAAAGTCTGTTGCGTCACGAGATGTCGGTCTCGACGCTAGCCGATCTCGAGAAGGGCTCGTTCCGGCACGTCATCGACGAAGTCGACGCGCTCGAGCCGAACAAAGTCCGACGCATCGTGTTCTCGAGCGGCAAGGTTTATTTCGATTTGTTGAAGGCGCGTCGCGCGGCCGGGCAAACCGACGTCGCGCTGGTTCGCCTCGAGCAGATTTATCCGTTCCCCGCCGACGATTACGCAGCCGTGCTCGATCGCTATCCGAATGCGCGCGAAATCGTCTGGTGTCAGGAAGAGCCGCAGAATCAGGGCGCCTGGTATCCGATCCGCCATCGGCTCGAACGCACGCTCGCGGGCAAGCGATCGCTGCTGTACGCAGGTCGTCCGCCCGCCGCCGCGCCTGCGACCGGCATCGGCAAGCTTCACGACATGGAGCAGGCGAATCTCGTCAACGCCGCGCTGACCTCGATGGCCCGCGAAGATGACACCCGCATCACCAAGCGTCTCTCCGAAGAGGCGTCCGAGCCTGCACGTGCCGCCGCCGGCGGTCGTCGCAAGCGTTGATCACGAAAACTTTGAGCAACACCATGGAAATCCGCGTTCCCCAGCTTCCCGAATCCGTTGCCGATGCGACGCTCGTTGCCTGGCGCAAGCAGCCCGGTGAAACCGTCAGCCGCGACGAGAACCTTGCCGATCTCGAAACCGACAAGGTCGTGCTCGAGGTGCCGGCTCCTGCCGCGGGCGTCATCAAAGAAATCAAGGTCCAGCCTGGTGCCACGGTCAAGAGCGGTGACCTGCTCGCCATTTTCGAAGCCGGTGTCACGGCTGCCGCGGCTGTCACGGCTGCCGCAGCTGCCGCGCCTACTGCGGCTGCCGCGGTGCCTGCGGCCAAGGCTGCGGGCGACAAGCTCGGGCCTGCTGCGCGGCGTGTCGTCGAGGAAACCGGGGTCGATCCTGCTTCGGTGAGTGGCACGGGTCGCGATGGTCGGGTGACCAAGGCCGACGTCGTGGCGCATGCGGCCAAGCAGGCGGCAGCGCCCGCGAAGTCGTCGCCGAAGAGCGCGAGTGCGGCGCCTCCGGGACCGCGTGCGGAGCAGCGCGTGCCGATGACGCGGCTGCGCCAGCGCATTGCCGAGCGTCTGGTGCAGGCGCAGCACACGGCG
>RGYP01000223.1 GCA_010031985.1 Gammaproteobacteria bacterium | reverse complement strand
GCTTCAAGGCCTTGAAGCGTGTCCAGGTCGCTGTCAATTGCTGCGTGAACGCATCGCTCTCGGCGAGGTCGACCTGCAGGCGAGACTTCACTTCTTCGGTCGGATAGATCGCCGGGTTGCCGAGGATTTCCGGCTTCACCTGCTTCTGCGAAGGCACGTTGAAACTTGCGTAGTTGACGTAGTTGGTATTCTTTGCGGCAACTTCAGGGCGCATCAGGTAGTTGATGAAGGCGTGGGCGTTGTCGACGTTCTTGGCATCCTTCGGAATCGCCAGCATGTCGAAGAACATCATCGTGCCTTCCTGCGGAATCTTGAAGTCGATCTTGATGCCATTGGAGGCGTCGACGGCACGATCGCGCGCCTGGAAGACGTCACCCGACCAAGCCATGGTGAGACAGATTTCACCATTGGCGAGATCGTCGATGAATTTCGAGGAGTGCACGTACTTGATGTAGGGGCGTACCGACATCAGCACTTTCTCGGCAGCAGCGAGGTCTTCGGGGCTTTCGCTGTTCGGGTCTTTGCCGAGATAAATGAGCACGGTGCCAAGCACTTCGGTGGGCGAGTCGAGAACGGCGACCCCGCAATCTTTGAACTTGGAGACGATTTTCGGATCGTAGAAAATCGCGAAGCTGTCGGTCGGCGCATCTTTCATGCGCTCGGCGATCTTGTCCTGATTGAAACCGATTCCGGTCGTGCCCCAAAGATAATTCACCGAGTGCGCATTGTCGGGATCATGGCGAGCCACCTTCGCCATGAGCTCGGGGTCCATGTTCGACAGGTTCGGCAGCTTGCTCTTGTCGAGCGTCTGGAAAATACCCGCCTTGATCTGCCGCTCGAGAAAGCTAGCCGAGGGCACGACGATGTCGTAGCCCGTGTTGCCCGCGAGCAGCTTGGTCTCGAGCACCTCGTTCGAGTCGAACACGTCATAGGTCACGTCGATGCCGGTTTCCTTCTCGAAATCGGCGATCACCGATTCATCGATGTAATCGGACCAGTTGTAGACGTTGAGCACCTTGGACTCTGCGGCTTCGTCCTTCTTGCCGGCACAAGCGGCGAGCAGGACGGCCGCCGACACCGCGGCGAAAACCGAACGGGCAGCGTTTTTCATGGTCGGGCGGACTCCGGAGAAAAGCCGCGATCTGCGGCGACGAAGTCGCTTTTATAGCGCAGCCCTCGGGCCCGGGAAAGCCTGTCTCGCCTCAGCCGGGCAGCCAGCCGTCTTGCGTGAGGCCGGCGTGCAGTTGATCGAGCGTCAGCGCCGCCTTGGCGATGAGTTCGTCGATCTCGCTGCGCGTGATGACGAGCGGTGGCGCCACGATCAAGGTATCCCAAACCGCTCGCATGACGAGCCCGTTACGGATCGCGAGATCGCGACCGCGGGTGCCGACCGTACCCCGCTCCTTGAAAAATCGGCGCGAGGGTTTTGCCGGGACGAGCTCGAGTGCACCAAAAAGGCCCAAAGTTCGCGCCTCGCCGACGAGCGGATGCGCGGCCAGCTCACGCCAACGCGCGGCCCAGTACGGGGCGAGATCCTCACGGACGCGCTCGATCACCCCCTCGCGCTGCAGGATGTCGAGGTTGGCGAGCGCCACGGCCGCTGCCACCGGGTGGCCTGAGTAGGTGTAGCCGTGCGCGAACTCGCCGCCCGTCTCGATGAAGACCTCGGCCACGCGATCGCTCACCATCAGTGCGCCCAAGGGCTGATAGCCCGAGGTGATCGCCTTGGCGAGCGTCATGAAATCGGGGCGCGTGCCGTAATACTCGCAGCCGAACCAACGACCCGTGCGCCCGAAGCCGCAGATCACCTCATCCGAGGCGAACAAGATGCCGTACTTGTCGATGATGCGCTGCACCTCGGGCCAGTAGGTTTCGGGGGGGATGATCACTCCGCCCGCCCCCTGCACCGGCTCGCCGATGAAGGCGGCGACACGCTGCGGTCCGATCTCGAGAATCTTGGCCTCGAGCTCGCGCGCGACGCGCAAACCAAACTCCGCGGGGTCCAGATCGCCGCCGCACTCGAACCAGTAGGGCTGGCCGATGTGCACGACGTCCGGAATCGGCAGCCCGCCCTGCGCATGCATGGCCTTCATGCCACCGAGCGAGGCGCCTGCCATGGTGCTGCCGTGGTAACCGTTCCAGCGACTGATGATCACCGTGCGCTCGGGCTCGCCACGCAGCGCCCAATAGCGGCGGGCGAGACGCACGAAGGTATCGTTCGACTCGCTGCCCGAGCCCGTGAAGAAGACATGCTTGAATTGCGACGGCGAGAGCTCGGCGAGTCGGGCGGCGAGCTCGATCGCCGGCGGATTCGCACACTGAAAAAAGCTGTTGTAGTAGGGCAGTTGCTGCATCTGCCGATACGCCGCCTCGGCAAGTTCGGAGCGCCCGTAACCGAGCGCGACGCACCACAAACCCGACATGCCATCGAGAATGCGGTTGCCCTCGCTATCGTAGAGATAAATCCCTTCCGCCCGCGTGATCACGCGCGTGCCGCGCGCCGCGAGAGCGCGCGTGTCGGTGAAGGGATGCAGGTAGTGCGCGGCGTCGAGCGCCTGCCACTCGCGGGTGCTGCGCGACTTGGAGGATGCGGTCATCACTGCATCTTAATCGTTCGGGCGGGTTAATCGCGCGGGCCGGCGGTCAGCTCAGACGTTGAGCAGCAGGTGCTCGCGCTCCCAAGAACTGATCACCTGCAGGAAGACTTCGTATTCGGCTTCCTTCACGAGCGTGAAGGCCGAGACAAAACTCTCGCCGAGAATCTCGATCAAGGGATCGCACTCGCGCAGCAGGCGAATGGCTTCGTCGAGGCTGCGCGGCAAGGAGAACGGCAAATCGTGGGCGCTGCCGGTGATCGGCTCGGTCGGCGACAAGCCCTGCACCATGCCGAGGTAACCGCAGGCGAGCGAGGCGGCGCTCGCGAGATACGGGTTCGCATCGGCGCCCGAGAGGCGATTTTCGACGCGCCGCGACTGCGGGTCCGACCCGGGGATGCGCAAACCCGCCGTACGATTGTCGTAGCCCCACTGCACGTTGATGGGCGCGACCTGAAAGCGCGTGATCCGCCGATAGGAATTGACGTTCGGCGCGAGCAGCGCCATGGCCGCCGGCAAGTAACGCTGCAGACCAGCGATGTGAGAGAAGAACAACTGCGTCGGCGTGCCGTCCGAATTCGAGAACACGTTCTTGCCGGTCTTGCGATCGACGATGCTCTGGTGGACGTGCATCGCACTGCCCGGCTCCTTGGCATGGGGCTTCGCCATGAAGGTCGCATACATCTTGTGACGCAGCGCGGCCTCGCGCGCCGTGCGCTTGAACATGAAGGCCTGATCGGCCAGATCGAGCGCGTTGCCGTGCAGCAGGTTGATCTCCATCTGCGCCGGACCATCCTCGTGGATGAGCGTGTCGATGGCGATGTCCTGATCCTCGCAGAACTGATAGACGTCATCGAACAGCGGGTCGAATTCATTGACCGCCGCGATGCTGTAGGACTGCCGTCCGGGCTCGGCACGACCCGAACGTCCGATGGGCGGCTTCAGCGGGTAATCGGCGTCGATGTTCGGCTCGACGAGATAGAACTCGAGCTCGGGGGCGACCACGGGCTCCCAACCCCTCTGCGCGTAAAGATCGAGGACGTGGCGCAGCACCTCTCGGGGCGCCATCTTCACGCGACGTCCGTCGGCATAGAAGCAGTCGTGGATCACCTGCGCCGTCGGCTCCGGCGTCCACGGCACACGCCTGACAGTGCGCGGATCGGGCTTCAGGATGATATCGATCTCGGCAGGACTCATCGCCGCCGCCGTCTC
>RGYP01000222.1 GCA_010031985.1 Gammaproteobacteria bacterium | reverse complement strand
AGTCTGCCCCGATCGATTCCGCTGAAAAGCGGAATTCGTGACAGTAGTTCTGCAGTACGACCAAGCGTCGAGTCGCGGTCGTCCTCCACCACGGGATTGACGCTTTCCTGCACAGCATTCCTGTCGAACACACGCTCCGAAATACGTCCCTGTGCAACATCGAAAATCCGTTGAAAGCCAGTGGCCGCTTTATCGCTGCCTTCGATCATTATCAGCGTCCGATCCGAAAGTTCGCTGCGTAAGGCCTCGAGTATCGGCTTCTGAAAGCCCGAATCAATACTGGTGAGCGCCTCGTTCAGTACGACGATGTCGGGTTTTTTCAGCAGACAACGCGCGATAGCGAGCCGCTGCCGTTGCGAAACCGTTAGTCGTGAACCGCCGACACCTACGTCGTAAGTCATCCCAAGATCGATCAGGAACTGCGTAAGTTCGCAGCGATCGATGACTCGTCGCAAAAGTTCGTCGACCTTGTTCGTGCTGTCGAGGTTCGATGCAATCGGCTTTCCGAAAAGAATATTGTCGCGTGTACTGCCGGCGAGATTGATGTTGTTGGCATCGAAGAAGTCGATTGCCGAGCGGATGGACGTCGGCACGTTTACCTTGTACCACCGTCGCGCCAGCAGAATTGCCCGACGGAAATCCGGGTCGACGATGCCGAGAGAGTGCTTCGCACTGATGAGTTGCAATGGTAATTCGACCAATCGAGCCCTCTCTTCTTTTTGAAGGGCTGCATATCCGCCGGTATCGATTCGTCGAAGGGACTGTTCGAGATCGGGTAGTTCCTCGACGCGAACGAACGATAGACTTTGAAAGAAGTCATCCGTCGGATCGAGATCGCGAAACATCTCGATCATGAGAGACGCGATCTTCACGCCACGCTGCAGGAAAAGTTCTTGTAGGTTCGTTTCATTCAGCGTGATTTCGAGAAAGCGCCGGTACTCAGCCATGGAGTTGTCATCGCTGCTCGGCCGTCGCGTTCCAAAAACGATGTTTTCCTCCAGTGTCGCAAACTCTAGAAACTTCGACTCATCGTAGATTTCGACGGCATCGATCATGTTCGTCTGTGCAAGAGCGTCAAAGAACGTTCGTCGTGCCGACAGTAATCGTTCTTTGATCTCGTGAGAGGCGGTGCCTATCGGTCTTCGTATACCCCATCCGAACACGTCATTCTCGAGTTGTACGGCTACCAGCACCTCGTGAAGCCGTGAAGTCAACTGGTCTGCACCCGCACATCCTGCCCCTGCGTAGTCGATCCAGTCATCGTCCGGATCGAAGGTGCTGTTGCCAGTAAGGAGGGCTTCTTCGGCAAATTCGCTATGGGTGTCTGTGCGTGATGGTCGGCGCAGGAGTGGGTACACGAGCGCGTCTTTGATCGATCCGGAATCAAGTATCGAATTGGGCCCGACATAACCCATTCTCCGCCCGACGAAACTGTCCGGCTGAGTATGCAGATTGACGTCGCCAATTCTGATCTCGCCAGACGTCAGGGCCGATTGGCGTACCAGGATGCGGGCGAGTTCCTCTCTCGTAGTACCAACGTTGGCGACGAACATGGCGTGAACGGGTAGTTTGAGTCGTACGCTGGCACCATCGACGGGTTTGATGCCATCGCCCTCATCGACTACAGCATTGGCAATGACGAGCTCGGAGCCCAGCGCCCTATCATTGGACGGTACGGCGCTGATGATCTCGATCGGCAAAAGCTTTTCGGGCGCGAAGAAATCTTGCAGCTGCTCGAATTTCACCTGTGCATCAGCCGCCTTCTGGTAATAGTCGATCAGATCTTTCCATGGCGCATACATGTCCTTATGCGCTGCAAGCACGGCCACCAGAGAGCCCAAGGTGATGTCCCCCTGAATAACGAGATAGCCGCCGATCAAAAGGAAAAAGAAAGGCGTAAGCTGCGAAAAAAATTGATTCAGGACGTTTACGACATATCGTTTGGTGGAGATGTTCACCCTGAGATCGAAAATAATCTGAAGGCGTTTCGAGACCTTTGCCAGTTCGTACTGCGCAGTATCGTTCCCATGGATCTCGGCGGCATTGGCGATGATGTTTCCGACGTTGTCCGATATTCGTCGTACCGCGAGAGCTTCACTGCGCTGCAGGCCGTTTATGGTGTTCTGAATTCGCGGAATCAGATACATCTGCAGTGGATACATCGACAGCGCAGCGACCCCCATCTTCCAGTCCTGAAGGAAGATGAAGAGAAGAATTGTCGACAGCGTGCCGATCGCCACCGTCGGGACGGTCAGAGCCTCCGACATGAAGAGACCAAGAGATGAAGTTTCGGCAGTGACCATCGATACAATCTGGCCCGATGATTGATTACGAAATTCCTTTACCGGAAATCGCAGCAGGCGCTCGACCAAGTCATAACGCAACCGTCGTAGCAGGCGGTCGCCGATACGGTATCGATACGTTGACGTGAAAAACTTGAATGCCCCATTGATCAACACCAGGCTCAGGAAGGCGATGCACAGGGTGACCAGATATTCAATCTGACCCAGATCGATACCAAGCAAAGATTTAGGGAACGCCGTGTTCGACGCCAAGGCATCATTGACGATGAGCTTCGGAAGCTCGAACGAGTAGTAGAGCGACGGTAACGCCGCTAGCGAAAGCAGTACTAAAAAAATCTGATCGCGACGGCTATAGCGCAGTATGAAACTGTAAATTCCGCTCCGCACGCCGCCGACTTGCCTTACCGGGAGGGCGAAAGTGAGATGAGTGGCGACATCTTTGCGGTGTCGCTGCTTTGCAGAAGCAAAAGAATGCTGAGCAGCGCGAAGGTGGTTCGGGTGTCAGGATCCGAGTCAGGCACGTAAAACCACCGATCGCGATATCGAACGCGAATTGCAGCATTGGCTGGCATTGAATCACTGCTGCGCACGTTGAAAAGATCTCCTCCGTCGAAAATTCCGCCGCGGACTGCGCGCGGTTGAAGCACCCCGCTTCTAGTGTCTGCGGGGGGCGCTTCTACGCCATTGGAAAGATAGTAAAGCGATGAAAACAGCGATCTGGTGACGATGGAGAGGTAGTTGCCGCTAGCGTCTCGAGAGCCTACGGCGCGTTGCATGCGTATCGGCTTGCCATCAGGCTGGATTTGCAAAAGTCGGCATACCTCCAGATACGCGGCGGTGGTGACGGCGCTTGCCGCAGGAATGATGACGAGAACGTCTACGGTGCCGTAGGTCTCGATTGCAAAAGTCAATTGCTCCGTGCGCTGCAAGGAGCGGAGTTGATCAACGAGCTTGCGGAAACTGCCATCACCAGTCGCGGAGTTGCTTATTCCGGCGATCGACTCACTGCCGAGAAGCAGTACTCTCTCGATACTCCAGCCCGACTGCAGCAATAGCGACAACGTGCGCAGATCGATAGGTGTCAGCATTTGTCTGACGAATCGTTCACCCGTATTCGGTGAGTAAAAAACGAGTGGCGACTCGCTGAAACTGCCGCCAACACCGCCGTTGTACGAATCCGAGCCGAGACCTTGAGGGAAGAAACCCGACAGACTGAGATTTGCCGACCGCGACATGGAGCTCGATACCGATGAGATGTCGAGGAACATCACGGGATCGCTGTATCGCTGTCTCACGACATTGAGTAAAAGCTGTTCGGCATCCGTTCTCTGGATGGCCACGTTGAAATCAGTTCTGGATAACTCGATACCGCGAGGACCGACGGAAGCGCAGCCTGCCAGCGAAGCGGCGATGGCGCACGAGAACAAAGCTGTCGAAAGCGGTCTGTTGTTCATACACGTTCCCTCAAAGTAAACGTCATGTATGGGCGACTACGTTTTCTTTGAA
>RGYP01000221.1 GCA_010031985.1 Gammaproteobacteria bacterium | reverse complement strand
AAAAAACTGGACGCATCGCCGCCCGCCTCGAGTAGCGCCACGCGATGGCGACCGCCGGCACTCAATCGATTGGCGAGTACGCAGCCCGCGGAGCCGGCACCGACGATGACGAAGTCGAAGTCGAGGGCGTCGTGCGCGGTCACGATCTTCAGCCGTCGCGCTTGCGGGTGATGATCTTGGCGACGCGGTGGTCGTATTTCAGGGTCGAGACTGCGATGGACGTCTCGACGTGACGCACGCCGGGCAACGCGAGGATGCGGTTGTTGGCGATCGAGACCACCTCTTCGAGCGAACTGAAGAGCCCGATGCAGAGGATGTCGTAGCGCCCCGCCATCGCAATCACGCAACCGATCTCGCGCATCGCCGCGATGCGAGTACAAAGATTTTGCACTTCACTGAGTTGCGCCTGGATACCGATCAGCACCACTTTGGGCGCACCGATGGAGGCCACGTTGGTCACCGCCGTGAAGCGGATGAGATTGGCGGCCTCGAGACGCTTGATGCGACCCCGCACCGTACCTTCGGTGACGCCGAGGGACTGCGCGAGCAGACGATTGCTCGCCCGCGCGTCGCTCGTCAGCTTATCTATGATCTTGCGATCGAGTTCGTCGACGATGTATTCGATCACGATATGGGCGCCACTTCGAAGTTGTACTTCACGACCTCGGCCGCGATCCCGCACTCGATGCTGCGTATGCCCTTGATCTTGGCGATGTCGCGCAGCAGCAGCGAGTGCAATTCGTCGAAATCGTGCAAGGCGACCAGCGTCTCGATGTCACGCGCTCCCGTCACCACGTGCACGCTGAAGACCTCTGGTAGCCGCGCAAGCTCTTGCGCGACGTGCTCTGCGGGTCTGCCCTGCACCTGCACGCCGACCGCGAGCAGCACCTTGTAGCCGATCGCGGCAAAGTCGGTGACCGCCACGACTTTCATCGCCTTGGCATTCTCGAGCCTGCGAATGCGGCTGCCCACGCGCACCGGGGCTGGAAAGCGCACGCGATCCAGGCCGTAGTTGATGCCCATGCCGGAGATCTCGACGCGCATCAGCTGCGGCAGGAAATAACTGCAGAGCGACAGCGTCAGATAGCCGTGGGCGATGGTGGCGCCGAAGGGCCCATGACGTGAGCGCTCGACGTCCACGTGGATCCACTGGTGATCGTCCGTGGCGTCGGCAAAGCCATCGACGCGCGACTGCTCGATCGTCAGCCACTCCGTCGGCCCCATGGTCGTACCGGCGGCAGCGCGCAACTCGTCGATCTGCGTGAATATTCGGGTCATGCGAGTCTCGTCTCAGGGGTGCTGACTGGACACGGAGAGTATTTCGCCGGTCATGTAGCTCGACAGATCGGACGCCAAAAAAATCATGGCATTGGCGACTTCCCAAACCTCGGCGGGCCGACCAAAGGCCTCACGCCGCGCGAGCTCGGCAAGCAACTCGGGTGTCGTCGTCTTGGCAAGGAAGGCGTGCATGGCGATCGACGGCGCCACGGCATTGATACGCACGCCATGCGCTGCAGCCTCGATCGCGGCACAGCGCGTAAAGGCCATCACGCCCGCCTTGGCAGCCGCGTAATGCGACTGGCCCGCCTGCGCTCGCCAACCGAGTACCGACGCGTTGTTGACGATGGCACCGCGTCTACGGCCTTGCATGTGAGGTAAAATCGCGCGCGTCATGCGCATGACGCTGGTCAGCGACACGTCGATGACGCGGGACCACTCGGCGTCGGTCATGTCGACGACGTTGGCGGTACCGCCCAGGCCCGCGTTGTTGATCAGCACGTCGATGTGGCCCAAGGTTTCGATGGCGCTCGAGACGAGCGCATCGACATCAGCCTGCCGGGTGACGTCGCAGGTTTTGGCGAACACCTGCTGCGCGCCGGTGGCACGCAAACGCTCGACCGCCTCACCGAGACGGCGCTCATGAATATCGCTGACGAAGACGCGCGCACCCTCCTCGAGGCAGCGTTTGGCGGCGGCGAATCCGATACCGGTCCCGGCAGCCGCCGTCACCAGCACGGTTTGTCCCGCCAAAAGGTTGCGCCCGGGCGGATATAGCGGAATGGGAGGGGTGGTCTCAGCGGTCACCGCGAGGCTCCTTGGGCAGACCGAGCGCTCGCTCGGCGATGATGTTGCGCTGGATTTGATTGGTGCCGCCGTAAATGGTGTCGGCTCGAGAGAACAAATAGAGATACGGCAGGTCGGCGAGTTCGTAGCCCTCGCCCGTGCACAGCTCGCCCGGCGCACCCACGACATCCATCGCGAGCTCGCCCAGCTTTTTGCGCCAGGTGGCCCAATGCAACTTGTAGGTCAAAGCTTCTGCGCCGAGCGATCCGGAGGTGGCACGTGAGAGCATGCGCAGCGCGCTGTAGCGCATGATGCGCAGACCCACCCAGGCCTCGGCAATGCGTTGCCGAATGAGCGGATCTTTGGCTGCTCCGTTGGCCCGGGCCGCGCCGATCAGCAGTTCGAGCTCATTGCGAAAGGTCATTTGCTGCGCGAGCGTCGAGACGCCGCGCTCGAAAGCGAGCGTACCCATCGCCACCTTCCAACCCTCACCCGGCTTGCCCACGCAGTATTCGGCCCTGGTACGCGCCCCATCAAAGAAAGTCTCGTTGAATTCGGCATCGCCCGTCATCTGTCTGATGGGTTTGACGGTGACGCCTTTTTGCTTCATCGGTACGAGCAAGTAGGAGATCCCCGCCGGACCCTTGCTGCCCTCTTCGGTCCGACACACCACGAAACACCAGTCCGCGAACTGCGCGAGCGAGGTCCATATTTTTTGACCCTCGATCACCCACTCGGGGCCGTTCGGACCCTGCTCGAGTCGCGCGCGGGTGCGAACATTGGACAGGTCGGAGCCTGCGTTCGGTTCACTGTAGCCCTGACACCAAAACTCTTCGCCCCGGGCAATCGGCAACAAGAAGCGCTCGCGCTGCAGATCGTTGCCGAAATGCAGGATGGTGGGCCCTGCGAGCTCGGTGCCGAGATGTCCGACCCGGCCCGGTGCACCCGAGCGCGCGTACTCTTCGGCGAAAATCACTTGCTCGGCAAGCGAAGCATCGCGACCCCCGTATTTCTCGGGCCAACCGATGACGCTCCAGCGCGCGCGACCGAGTGCACGTTCCCACTCCATGCGTTGCTCGGCCCGAAAAGTTTGGCTGACGATACCGCGAATGTCGGCGAAGGGTCCCGAGATCTGCTCACCGAGCCACGCGGCGCACTCGGCGCGGAAAGCCTCCTCGGCCGCAGTGAAACGAATTTTCATGTCGCCTCCGTCGCCGCATCGAGACCGATCAAGCTTGCGATGCGCTCGCGATGTTGCTGCGGATGACCGAGCAGGTTCATCGTCGCCCGCGCACGCTTGAAGAAGAGATGCGTGTCGTACTCCCAGGTGAAGCCGATACCGCCGTGCAACTGGATGGCGTTGCCGGCAACGTCGTGAAAACCCGAAGAGCACTGCACTTTGACCAAGGCTGCTGCCTCGGCGAGTTCCTGCGCACCGGTTGACGGGTCGGCGCGATACTCATCGACCACACAGGCGGCGTAATAGACTGCGGAGCGCGCCGCCTCACAGAGCACCATCATGTCGGCGAGGCGATGTTTGATCGCCTGAAAGCTGCCGATCACCCGACCGAACTGCACTCGCTGACCGGTGTACCCCGTGGTGAGCTCGAGCACCGCCTGCATCGCACCCAACTGTTCTGCCGCCAGCGCCACTTGCGCGATCTGCAAACCGCGCTCGATACCGGGCGTGCCGCCCGCAGCCAGCACCGCAAGGCCTGCAGTATCTTTGAACACCAGCCGTGCATAG